>NZ_JAOQJN010000020.1:0-3013 GCF_025567085.1 Bovifimicola ammoniilytica
TAGGTCGAAAGCTTAACCAAAACGGTTTAGGAAAGAGGACGGAAGTTAAGAATTGGAAGATAAGTTAATGTGTAGTTTTGAAGGTACAGCCTTTTAATTGGCCTGGTGGCTCAGCTGGTTAGAGCGCCGCCCTGTCACGGCGGAGGTCGTGGGTTCGAACCCCATCCGGGTCGTTTATAATTGAATTATGGGATCTTAGCTCAGCTGGGAGAGCATCTGCCTTACAAGCAGAGGGTCACAGGTTCGAGCCCTGTAGGTCCCATTATTTTCTATATTATAGGTACATTGTTAATGTGCCGATGTGGCTCAATTGGCAGAGCAGCTGATTTGTAATCAGCAGGTTATCGGTTCGAGTCCGATCATCGGCTTTATATGGATGGATTCCCGAGTGGCCAAAGGGGACAGACTGTAAATCTGCTGCAAATTGCTTCGGTGGTTCGAATCCACCTCCATCCATTAAAAAAAGGAATAAATATTTTATTTCTGTATATAATTTAATATGATATCGCGGGGTGGAGCAGTCTGGAAGCTCGTCGGGCTCATAACCCGAAGGTCGTAGGTTCAAATCCTGCCCCCGCAACTATTTGTATTTATAATAATACAAGCCCAGATAGCTCAGTTGGTAGAGCAAGGGACTGAAAATCCCTGTGTCACTGGTTCGATTCCAGTTCTGGGCATTTCCTGAAAAGGAATGAATGGGATATTAGCTCAGGTGGTAGAGCACTTGACTTTTAATCAAGTTGTCCGGGGTTCGAATCCCCGATGTCTCATTATATGGGAAAACTCATTGCTTTTAGTGATGAGTTTTTTTATTGTATTCGTATAACCTTCTCACTTAAATTTAGAGGTCAAGCACACAGAAAGTGAGGTTGTTAATATGAAACAAATCTAAATGAACAAATCTAAAAATTTATCTGTAAATGATGCTTATGATTTATTTATCAGAAAGTGTCGTGTCAAGAATTTATCCCAAGCATCCATTGTGTCATATGAGAATAAGATTCATCCGTTTGTAGATTACTGTGATGGTGGTCTTATCAGTGCGGTTACAATCGACACAGTGGATGGATTTACCAATCATCTTAAAACAGAACATAATGTGAATGATGTATCTGCCGTATCTTATTTACGGTCTGTGAGAGCGTTCCTATATTATTGCATGGAATGTAACTACATGACCACATTCAAAATTCATCTTCCAAAAGCACAGAAGGACATTAAGGAGACTTACTCGAATGAACAGCTGGAGAAATTATTAGCCAAGCCAGACCTCAATAGTTGTACTTTTACGGAGTTTAAGACATGGGTGTTTGAAAACTATATGCTTGCTACTGGAAATCGTCTCAGTACGGCTCTAAACGTCCATATCTGTCCTGTTGTCAGTAGATTTGGACAACCATACACATAAAAAGGGCATAGTTGTCGCCCTAGAAAAACACATAAAAAGGAGCATAAAAAATGAGATTATTTTTAGAAGAAAATTTGGTTACAGGAAACACATTAACACCTGATGGAGTGCTTGCATACATAGCACTGAGAAAGATGATGGATGAGAATATCTTTTTGAAGTCATTGGAGATTACAGAGGATTGTGTATCTATTAACAGAATGGCTTATACACTTGTTGGTGTAAGTGAGAAATATCCTAAAGCATTTACGGATGCATTGCAGCGTGGAATATACGAACTTGATGCCGTGGATAGGATTAAGATAGTGCAGTCATTTGGCAAAGGAATTGAGTTCGTATTGGATATAAAGAATTTATACTTTGATACTTCAAAGGAAGGACAGCATTTTGTCATGGTATCATCTGATGAGGTTGAGAAGATTCTGACACATGATGCAGATATGAAGAAGAAAATATCCATCCTGAAATATTATGTGGCTCTTGTCAGTTCGTTTGATTGGTCTGCCAATATGAAATGTAAGGATGGTATGCCTAATCTTCAATATAACCTTGGAGGACGGCAAGTCTGCCAGGGTGCTTTTTGAATTGCAGCAGATGACGGATGGTGGTACAAGTATCTGATGGTCGAAAAATTCATAAATTTTTGATATAATTTATCTGAAAAGTGTAACCTCGGCATGGTAAACGGTGCTTATATGGGTGAAGGCCTTTTAAATACGAAGGAAAGGAGATGAAAGCCTTGGATGATAATAAGATAGTTGAACTGTATTTGTCACGTGATGAAACAGCAATAAAGCAGACTTCCGAAAACTATGGAACTCGTATACGCTCTTTGGCAAACAACATAGTCAAGGATTTGAAGACCGCAGAAGAATGTGAAAACGATACATATTTGGAGGCGTGGAGAACCATCCCGCCACATGAGCCAAGAACGTATCTTTTTGCTTTTCTGGCACGAATCACAAGACATATTTCGCTGAATATATGTCGAGACAGAAACCGATTGAAACGCAGTGCATTTATATGTGAACTCAGCACAGAAATGGAACAATGCATACCGTCCCCAGATGATACGGAATGTCGCATTGACGATATTATCTTGAAGGATGCAATTAACAATTTTCTTGCTACTCTTGATGAAGAGAAAAGAAATATATTCTTGCGTCGTTATTGGTTTTTGGATTCCATAGCTGATATCTCCAAACGCTATGCTATTTCTGAAAGCAAAGTGAAAACAACACTCTTCCGTTGCCGTAATCAGCTACGGGAATATCTTGAGAAGGAGGGCTACACTTTATGAGAGGAAATGAATTTTTAGACAAAATGGAACTTGTGAATTCGGAATATGTTGAAGCGGCAGAAAAGGTTCCTTACAAAAAGAAAAAAAGGTGGGTCAAATGGGGGTCAATAGCAGCTTGTCTTGCAATGATTGTTGTGGCAGGCACAATGATATTTAATAATAGCAACACATCACCTATTTTCATTGGTGGAATTGAGCGAGAGTACAAAAATATCTCCGTTTTATGTGGAGAATCTGCTATTGAATGGCCTTGGGAATATAAGACACTTTCTGAACAGTATACATCTGTTATAATTGAAGGTAAG
>NZ_JAOQJN010000021.1:0-2928 GCF_025567085.1 Bovifimicola ammoniilytica
ATGAATTGAAATGTAATCCGAAGCATCCAATCCCCCATTTTCTTTAAAAAACTCTGTATTTTCTATTGACTTTCCATAGCTGGTCTGGTATGCATTAGCATTATATTTGTTAACACCATATATTTCGATTTTGTTCTATGTATCTTTTTAATCTATCTTCTAATGGTAAACCGTCTTCGCATGGCATATATGGAACTAGATTGCTGATTTCTTCCGTATAATCAAACTCTTCATATACATCTTCTATAATATCAAAAATTTTATCTTTCGAATAGGTAAACGCATGATAAATAAAGGCAAATATCCATTTTGACTTTATATTATCTTCACTAGGACTTTCCTCACATGAAACTAATTTTTCTAAAATATCATCAACCTCTTCATCATCAGCAATTAGAAGTTGAATTATTATTTCCATATATGGGACATCATTTGAAAGAATTTCATTAGCATATGAAATTACATCTTTTATCGAAATATATTCTCTACATAATCCATACTTTAATTCAGACCATTTCCAATCAGAAATCAATGTATTCAATTCTTCAAATTTTGCATTATAAGATAACATTAATAACCTCCTTTTGGAACAACTTGGTTAGGAAAACCTGTATATGTACCACCATTAATAAATCTTTGATGTATAACTTGCCCTTTTGAATTTAAAATATATTCAAAAATACCTTGATTTCCATCCATCTTTCCTTTAGTTTGTAAAAGTATATATGAACTACCATCACCACCTGTAAAACTATATGTTTTACCACTAGCCAACTGCTCTTTTGACAAGAAACTTGCTGCTCTATGAGCAGGGTCATCCTTTAATGCACTCCTCACCCTTTCTGCATTCATTATCTCATCTGCGGCGTATGAACTCTTTAATTTTTCATATTGATCTACATTATGAGCTGAGTTTTTGCCACCCTCGCTATCACTGTTATTATCAGTAGCACACATACTAGGTACTAGCACTCTGCCAGCCACATATAATACGTATGCACTTCGTATAATTTACTTAAATAACAATGGTATATATAAACTCACCACAATTATTTTTTTCATAATCTTCTATATAACTCAAAGCTCTTAATTTGCTTTTTTGATAAAACTCTTCCGAACTATCTTTATTCATATACCAACTATCAAATGTCATTTTGATAGTTTCATTTTCTATCTTATAGACATCTCCTCCTAAAATACCTATTTTTCGTTTTGATAATTCTTCGAATATATCTTTTATATTATCCTTATCCCAAGCATATTCATTTATTCCAAGTGATAATAAGCTAATTCCTTTTTTTAATAATTCTTTTGAAATAACACTTGTAATTGTTTCCATAAGCATATCTTGCATAATCCAATTATCAAATATAAGATTATTAGAATACACATTTCCTTTCTTTTTATTTTTGATATATTAAAGAGTTCATCTACTCTTGTATAATAATATCTAAAGCACCGTGGATTTGTTTATATGAAGATACGTCACTGACTATTAAAAGTAGACTCAGACCATAACTTTTCGTCTATTACTGGTAATCAGTTAGTTAATGCCTGACGTTTTATTTTTCGAGAATACACTGTCGAATCTCCTGTTAGAAGACAACATTTCTAAATACTTTAGTTACACCATATACTGTGTCGGACTTGACGTTTCCAAGTACAAACACAACCATTCTATTCTTTATCAATCAAACTCTACTTTAATCAGCAATTTATTCATACTCAAACATTAAGACATACATTCAAAACAAAAGACTTTGATTATGAGGCTTCTTTTCTCCACAACTTGAGTATTATCAGTTAACTATATTTTATTTAAAAGCCTCAGTGATGAGGCTTTTTTAAGTTTACCATTTTAAGAGAATAATTTTTTAATATTGACTCCTAATAGTTATTTTTCTTATATATTTGAAATATTTTTATGATATATTAATTATTGGGTACAAATAAATGATGGTTACAAGTAACACCATCTGGCTCAATTATATACTGAAATACACCATCTTTTCCCATATAAGAACCTGCAATTTCTATTTTTATTCTTGTGATATTATCGCCACCTACAATAGTTGTTAATTTGCCAGCATTTCCGAAAGCGTTTACACTATCTGGAAATGAATGATAATCTCCCAAATCCATTTGACTTTTTACCTTATCTGTATATTCAATGTCTTCTAATGGATTTTCAGAGTTTATACCACTATTCGAACCATTTCCAACACCACCTAAATCTTTTTTATCAGTAGCACACATATTATGCACCAGCACTCCGCCAGCCACATAATATGTATGCACTTCATCTAATTCAAGGTTGTAGACTGTTATCTCTTCTGCAAGTTTTTCTACTTTTACTTCTGATACTTTTACTTTATTTCCATCTTCTGATAAAAGTTCATCGCCTGCTTTAAGATTCGAGGCTGCTTTCCACTCTCCTGTACCATCTTCATTCTTAACATAGAATGGATGGAACATTGTAGTTTCTATGTCTCTGCCATCATCTGTTATTATGTGTACCAGTATATCTGTCTTTGATACTGATACATTTTTAACTTCCTGTAACTCATTTTCACCGGTTTCAGTATTATATGATAAGACCTTATCTCCCGGTTTGATTTCATCAATTCGTCTGTTGCCTTCTTCTGTACTGACTAATGTGTCACCTGTAAAGCACTGGCTTTTAAGTGTAAATACAGATACTGCAAGTCGGACTGTTGCTACCGCAATCTCTTTTGGATCTTTACTCTTTATTGCTTCAATTAATCCATATGTATCCTGACCTATACCGACTAACTTTAGCATAAATGCTGCCGCTTCGCCAAATACTGCCGTTGCAACACAGGATATTAATGACTGTACCACAAGTCCTTTTACAATACATAATGCAACATCAAGAACAGTCGCTTCACCACAGAATACCATTCGTAT
>NZ_JAOQJN010000022.1:0-1734 GCF_025567085.1 Bovifimicola ammoniilytica
AGGTGACATATATCTTGCTCTTAGATAGTAAAGACCTGTTGATTCATTGTACTGCTCACCGGTGTAGAGATAATCATTATCTGTATCTCCGGTTTTCTTTAATATTATACCATAAGAATCGTATGTATAGGTATCTGTTATTTTTGAATTTTCTACAAGTGCCGTTACGGAACCATGTCCATCCTGAATATAAATCTTATGATTGAATAATTCATTATTATTTATATCAGCACTGATTAATTCAAGTCCTCTTGTATAATACTTATTTACTTTATAAGTGTTATCTGTATTCTTTGTAAGTTCTAATGCAACCTGTGTAAGACTTGTATATGTATCATTAAGATAGAATACTTTTTCTTCTTCATTTACCTGCTTACTGATTCTGTTGCCTTCGTAGTCATATGTATAACTTTCGATTGTGACAGCATTTCCACTGCTTACTGTTGCTGTTAAAAGCTTATTTTCTGCATCATATGTATATGTCTTGTCTTTGGTTCCATGTTCTGATGTAAGATTTCCATTGTCATCATATGTATAGTTAATTGTTAAAATATCTGCATTTGCTTCAGAAGCATTTACAAAACTTTCTATCTTTAGAACTTTTGTTGTTTCGGATTTAATAAGCTGATTAAGTTCATTGTATGTATAGATTGTGTTGCCAGTCTCTACATCTTCTGTATAATCATCTACATTACCTGTAACTTTTGTTGTCTTTCCTGTTCTGTTGCTTACTTTGTCATAGGCATATTTATTTTCAATAGTTCCCTGATATGTAATAGTATCAGTTGCTAATGTGATGTTTTCAGAATCAATATTTATAACATCATCAAAGTCAACACTATCATTTATACTAATCTTTTCTTCAGTAAGTCTTAAAAGTTCATCATACTTATATTCGTTTTTAATTACTCTTACTGTAGTACTTTCTGATGATTCTCTTGTGATTTCAACTGTCTTTGTCTTTTCTCCTGCCTTACCATAACTGTAATCATAGAACATTAAGACATTAGAATCTTTATCAGTTACTATTTCGTTTATAAGTCTTGAACATACATCATATTTGTATGAAACTGTAAGTCCGCCTTCATGCTTGACTTTTGTTCTGTTTCCTAAGGAATCATATTCATAAACGGTTGCTACTCCGTTATGATCTATAACTTTTACAAGTCTGTCCATTAAGTCATAGCTGTATGATGTTGCTGCAACATCTTCGCCATTTACATTATATGTAATCGAACTTATTTCTTCATTGTCTGCATATGTGTACTTAATTGTTCCAAGGTCATATGTTGTCTTTGATGCAAGTCTATTGTACTCATCATATGTGTATATTACATCGCCCTTAGAATCAGTAACTTTACTTAATCTTCCAAGTGAATCATATGTAATATTCACATCACCGTCTTTATTATTTTTCTTAACAAGTCTGCCTAAGTTATCATATGAATAAGTCACTTTATTGCCTGCATAATCCACAAATGAAGTCTGATAACCATTTTCATCGTATTTGAATTCTGCTGATTTTCCTGAAGCATTAGTTGTTTTTATTAATCTGCCTTCTTCGTCATATGAATACAGTGTTTCATTTCCATTTGCATCTGTTACTTTTGTTAGTTCATATGTTTCATCATATGTGTATGAATATTTGTTGCCTGTTGCATCTTCTACTGCAATAAGATTATCTGCACCATCATACTCATATTTTGTCACATTTCCATTTCTGTCTATCTGCTT
>NZ_JAOQJN010000023.1:0-1272 GCF_025567085.1 Bovifimicola ammoniilytica
TTTTATGTGGAGAATCTGCTATTGAATGGCCTTGGGAATATAAGACACTTTCTGAACAGTATACATCTGTTATAATTGAAGGTAAGGAATACACCTCAACTGGTATAGCCATTGATAGTTCTTTGATTGGAGAGCCAATTGGTGTATATGATGTGGAAGGCTATGATTCCTATACAGATAAAAAGCATCAGATGCAAGCAGAGGTTTTTGAGAATAGTGGTATTTCCGCAGAACACATTATTGCTGTCAAATTAGGCAACGAATATTATACATTCACATATGGGGAGTATAATCCACCTGCTACTTTAGGTGAAGTATTAGATGAATATAACCTTGCCAATGTTCTTGAGTTCAATCGTTTTAGAACATATAGCGGTTCTACTGAAAATGGATATTTCCAGATTGATGATGATGCATATATTTGGGATGTGTTGAGTAATTGCCGTGATGCTACATTTATCCAAGATGATACTTGGAATGGCAGTGAACGAGATTATATAAGTTTTACTGCAACATCAGATGCCCTTGGTGTATACAAGCGAGTATTTTATGTATCCAGTGATGGTTATGTCCGCACAAATATTTTTGATTATGCATATACGTTCCAAATCGGAGAAGAAGCAGCAGGTAAAATTATTTCCTATGCAACTGAAAATGGAATCGAAACTATAGACGAACCATACACCAACACTCTTGCAGGAACGATAACGGAAATTTCCAATGGATATATTTGGGTTGATGATTCTATTTTGTGTAAAGACGCATCTGAAGGCTTGATTTTTAAGATTCCGATGGATGACTTGAGAATTAGTCGTTGTATTGATTATGAAAAAATAGATATTGGAGACGTGGTTGTCGTATCCTTTACTGGAACTATTGATGTAGAAGCAGGATATGTTGTAAGTGGCGCATATTCTGTAGATAAAGGGACACTTTCCGATGGTGGAGTACCTGTTCCAGAATAAAGCAACAAACAAATATAAAGAAGCGTTCATCTACGGATGGGCGCTTTTTTCATGCCTGGAAGGAGGTGTTGTGGCATGAGGGATAAACTCAAAGGCAAACGCATTATGGTCTGGATATTCATGGGCAATGCCAGAATGTATGAAGCCCTGCGCGATTACGGAGACCGCATCGACACCATCGGTCTGTTTTCCTTCAAGGTGGATAAGACCGGCACCATCACCGAGAGCGGTGTTGCTATCAGCAATATGCTGACCTACATCAACAAATGGCCCCACATCCGTTGGCTGCTTACCGTTGCCAATGACG
>NZ_JAOQJN010000024.1:0-1158 GCF_025567085.1 Bovifimicola ammoniilytica
GATAATGTTTCATATGCAGTAAACGCAGAAAAAGAGATTGAAAAAATCAATACCACCTATGTAACCAAAGAACAGTTGATGAATTCATTTAAACCATACAGTAATGGAACAGCAGTAAATTACGGCAAGCTGGTATTTGGTCAGAACAGCAGTAGAAATCCACAGGAATGGTACATCTTAGGAAAGGATGAGGGTGTATCAGGGGATAATACCATCATCGTTGCCGCAAGCCCGATTGCAAGAGGGCAGAAGTTTAATTCAGACATAAGCAATAAGAATGATGAAAATCTATGGTCAGATTGTGTTTATAGTGAAGCGACTATAACAGAAGTATACGCAAATCACTATGGAGCAAGTGAACTTCGTGATACACTGCAGGGTATGACTACGAATACATCCTACTTCACCTCAGCCGAGCAGGGCTTGATGAATGCCACCACAGTGACAACGAAGGATACGAAGAATAGTAGTGTAACCTATACCACCACAGACAAACTGTATGCGTTACAGGGAGATTTTGATAATAACCAATACTTGTGGGCAGGAACCGATGACAGTACAGTACTTGCCATGAGAAGTTACTGGAGGAACGGAGAGTGGTTCTGGCTGCGCTCGCCTTACGGTCGTGATGATGACAGTGCGTTGCTCGCTTATCCGGGCGATTTTGTCGACTACGACTATGTCGACGGCGGATTAGCTGTTCAGCCCGCTTCCAATCTGGATCTGTCATCTGTTCTCTTCGCATCTGCTGCGACAGCAGCATCATCTGATACAAAATCGGAAAAGATAACAGACAGTGCGGCGATGACTTTAAGACTGGACGGAACAGGTAAGGATATTGGTACAGTAACATATAACACCACAACAGGTGATATTAAGGTGGTGAAGGGCAGTACATCACAAACAGTGGCACTTGTAGTGCAGGGCAAGGACGGAACAAATGACTGGTATTACAGTAAACAGATTACAGGAACAGAGGCGATAAATGTATCTGCTATTGAGGCAGAATCAAATACACCGGCATCAATCAATTTATCAGCCTGCAAAATCTGGCTGGAAATAACCGAGGATAATGTTTCATATGCAGTAAACGCAGAAAAAGAGATTGAAAAAATCAATACCACCTATGTAACCAAAGAACAGTTGATGAATTCATTT
>NZ_JAOQJN010000025.1:0-807 GCF_025567085.1 Bovifimicola ammoniilytica
TCCTGCATATTGAACATATTCATATGAACCATTTCTGAAATTAGTTAAATTGGTTTTATTTATTTTAACTAATTTAAGTCCACTACCCGTAACAAGTATGCAATATCCCTGAATATAGTTTTCTTCTTCTGAGACTACGGTATTGAATAAGAAGCCGCCGCCTTCCATACTATGCCAGTCAGTACCATCTCTCTGTAAATCAAAATCAAATACTTTTCTATCCGGATTATTATCTTCAACATATAGAAAATCTTTAAATGCTGCATAATAATATCCAACCATTTTTATATCTTTTCCTGTATATTGGATATGATGTGGAAGAACATAGCCCCAGTCATTAAATCCCGGATGGTCATACTCTTTCCAGGCAAATGTATCTGTCGCTGTAATTGCAGATGTACTTACTGTAGTAATATTGGCTTCAATTCCTTTTTCCTTTAACTTATCTTCGACAAGCTTACTTGCTTCTGAATAAGCATTCAATACATCTTTATCTGCACTGCCAACCGTAAAAATAATGTCTGCAATTTTACTTTTTTCTACAGTCACCTTTGACTTTGGTGCCTGGTTAGTAATCTCAAATACTTTTTCTGTATTTCCTGATAAATATACCGAATCATCTATTAATGATGGAATTGTATCTGTAAATGTTTCTTTTACATTAAGTACAATTTTGTATTTACCAACATTATCTAACTCATAGTTAAATGAGCTTCCATCACCATCTCTTTCATCTATAATTTCAGTATCATCAAATATATTATCATTGTCTGAATCATAGAATAATATGTAATGTCTGTAGTTAAT
>NZ_JAOQJN010000026.1:0-722 GCF_025567085.1 Bovifimicola ammoniilytica
GGATTAATTGGGCAAATTATACCAATGGTAAAGATATAGGATATGATGTTGGTATAAGATTTATTGCAAATATGGAAGAATTACAATTGTTTGTGAATTCATTTAATGAAGAAATGAATTACCTATTTTCAGATTGAGTATATTACAAATGATTAGTAGATGCAGTAGAATATATTGAAGAGATAGGGAGGCGTGGTAAATATGTTTATAAAGTCAGAAAATCAGAGATATATTGTAAATTACAAATATATTGATGAAAATAATATATATGCAAAAGTATTTTTTATAAAAGATAAAAATAGGATAATTGAAAAAAATTCAATTCATGCTAAATCGGGAGCTGGTGGAGAAAGAATTGCAATTTCAAATGATGGAAAATATTTGGTAACAGCTTTTTATGAAAAAAGAGCATTCATTTATAATATTAACAACGAAGGTAATTATAAATTAATTAAAACAAAAAAAGATGCAGAATATCGTGAGGATATATTTATTGAAGAATATATTCTGGGAATAAGACAAAGTGATTTGAATTACGAAATATTAGAGGAAAGGATTGTAAAATTGCAAACATAGTTATAATTATCAAAAACATTGATTGAAATAGCTGTTGAATAATGTGATATGTCCATATAAAGTAAATAATGCATATGGACATTTTAAGGAGGTTTAAAATGGAAAAATTGGTTTGCAGTTGTGGCAGCTTTAATTTTATAGAGGAA
>NZ_JAOQJN010000003.1:0-30153 GCF_025567085.1 Bovifimicola ammoniilytica
ATTTAATACATTTCTGGCAGCACTTATAGCATTATTATAAAACTCTACTGCAAGTTTTTGCTCTACTGTATCACACTCAACTGCCCATTTCATATTACTAATCCATGTAGAATTACTATTAATGTTTCCATCTTCATCTTTATACTCATAAGGACTATCTATATAATTGCCGCAATATACAACTTAAACTTCTGACGTTTCTGTATTTACAAAACATACTGATGATGTAGTATTATCACTACCACTAGGATATACCATTTGCAATTTCATTAACTCACTATCATTTTCTATAAATGATATAATTTTATCCATTCCAAGTTCTTTATCTGTATATCCAGCTACTCCATCAAAGCAAGTTGTATATTTCTTCTCCTCTATTATCTTTACAATATCTTTAACATTTTTTTACCATCAACATTATAGTATGCTAACGCCGATAAATATAATAACTGTTCATTACTTAGACTCATTTGTTTCCTCCTCTATAAAAAAAGAAATATTATCTATTCCTACTAAAACACCCAGCTTATCATAGCCAAATTCTTCATATATTTTTTTTCTTAATGAATATGTATTTTCATCATAAGAATCAATATTTACATAAATTATATCCTCAGATATATATTTTTTTAATTCACCAGTTATCTCATCTTCTAAATTTGTACTAAATTCACATTGTGGAATTTCAATATTATAAGATATTTTTACATCATTACTCTTTAATAAACCTACTAATGTATTATTCTCTTCATTTAAATAAAAATCGCTCGAAAACCCGATTGCATTTTCATAGCCAGTTAATTCTCTTACATAAACTCCACTGATGAATTGTTTAATTCCAATTTTTTAATCACCTCATCTAAATCATATTTTATATTATCTTCTACTAAAGTACACATATAATCATCTACGCCAACTTTATATGAATCATAATATCCATCTTTATCTGTATCTTCATCTCCATCAGGATATACCATCACGCAATATTCTTTTTCTTCATCTGTAATCACTCTAACTGTAACATATCCTTTTCTACCAATAACTTTCTTATTCTGTACGCTACTAACAAGTTCAAAATCTTTCTGATATTTATTTTTCATATATTCCAATGCCACTTCTGCACACTTATCCTCATCCATAATCGGCTTACTTTCACAACCTGTAGAATTTATAATTATCGTTGCAAATACGACTATTGCCATCATACATTTTTTTATCTTTTTCATTCATTTCCTCCTATAATATTTATTTTCCTTTTCTTTTGTATTAATATCTTCTGCCCTCATTTACACCTTTTATGCTTTTTATTTTAAAATAAAAAAGCATAACGAATACGTTATGCAACCGAACTATCTTAGGTATTATTATTCTAACAACTTTCTTTCCTCAATAACTACCCGTAGACTCCTGGCTTTGCGTCCATACATTTCTGTATGTTTGCCCTCTATCTCTTTTTACTTTTACAGTATAATTTATTAACTTACTTTTTTCAACATTTTTTCATTTCCAATACTTCTTTTCATACACAATCGTCACATACTGTGCCTGATTTTCACCTGTTGAATGTCCACATACAGTTATATCTATGTCTCCATCAATATTATTCAATTCTTTTCTTGCCGCATTAATAGCATCTTCATAAAATTTTAATTCTCTTTTTTGCAACTCCGTATCTGATACACATAAACCTTTAACATTTTCTGTCCATTCACTTATATTTATCTGTTTCCCATCATCATCTCTTACTATATAGGGACTATCAATATAATTTCCACAAAAAACTACGTATACTTCTGATGTGTCCTTATTAATAAAGCAAACTGATGATGTAGTAGTATCTTTTTTGTCAGGATATATCAGTTGTAAATTCATTAACTCACTATCATTTTCTATAAATGATATAATTTTATCCATTCTATCCCATCAAAACATGTTGTTTTTTCAACTTTCTTTATATCATTTATAATACTTTTAACGTTTTTATTACTCACATCTAAAGTATCAATATTGTAATATGTTAATGCTAATAAATATAATAACTGTTCATTACTTAGACTCATTTGTTTCCTCCTCCTTTATTAAAATATACATATCTTCTAATGTTATCAAGTCATTAAGCTGTTCATATCCTTTTTCCTTATACACATTTTCTCTTTCTGTATACGTATCCTCAGAATATGCCTTTATATAAACTGATATAATATCGCCTGATATTTTACTATATAATAATTCCGTAATACTATTCTTATATGAACTATTAAATTCACTTTCTGGTACTTCTATAATATAACTTATATCTATACATCTATTATCTAATAGTCCCTGTAGCGTATTATTTTCTTCATTAATATAGAAATCACTTGAAAAGCCATGAAATCCTTTTACTTCACCTATTTCATCAACATATATCTCACTAATAAATCTATTAATTCCCATTTCTTTTATTATGTTATCTAATTCTAATTTCACATTCTGTTTTACCAATTCACACATATAATCATCTGATACTACTTTATATGAAACATAAGCCTTATCATTTTTTTTATCCGGATATACTATCACACAATATTCTTTTTCTTTTCCTTTAATTCTTACATCTACTTCTACATATCCTGCACTTCCAAAAACTCTTCTGACTTCATGCTTATATACAACTTCAAAATCTTCATTATATTTAGTTTTCATATATTCCAGTGCCACTTCTGCACACTTGTCTACATCTATATATACTTTTTTCTTACAACTTGTAGAACTTATAATTACTGTTACAAATACTATCAATAGTAACATACTTTTTTTTATCTTTTTCATTCATTTCCTCCTATAATATTTATTTTCCTTTTCTTTTGTATTAATATCTTCTGCCCTCTTTTACTTCTTTTATGCTTTTTATTTTAAAATAAAAAAAGCATAACGAATACGTTATGCAACCTGACTATCTTAGGTATTATTATTCTAACAACTTTCTTTCCTCAATAACTACCCGTAGACTCCTGGCTTTGCGTCCATACATTTCTGTATGTTTGCCCTTTATCTCTCTTTTACTTTTACAGTATAATTTATTAACTTACTTTTTTCAACATTTTTTTCATTTCCAATACTTCTTTTCATACGCAATTGTCACATACTGTGCCTGATTTCCACCTGTCGAGTGTCCACATACAGTTATATCTATATCTCCATCCACATTATTTAATACATTTCTGGCAGCACTTATAGCATTATTATAAAACTCTACTGCAAGTTTTTGCTCTACTGTATCACACTCAACTGCCCCTTTCATATTACTAATCCATGTAGAATTACTATTAATGTTTCCATCTTCATCTTTATATTCATAATTTCCTGCTATATAATTTCCACAATATACAACATAAACTTCTGATGTTTCTGTATTTACAAAACATACTGATGATGTAGTATTATCACTACCACTAGGATATACCATTTGCAATTTCATTAATTCACTGTCATTTTCTATAAATGATATAATTTTATTCATTCCAAGCTCTTTATCTGTATATCCAGCTACTCCATCAAAGCAAGTTGTATATTTCTTCTCCTCTATTATCTTTACAATATCTTTAACATTTTTTTTACCATCAACATTATAGTATGCTAATGCCGATAAATATAATAACTGTTCATTACTTAGACTCATTTGTTTCCTCCTCTATAAAAAAATCTATTTCATCTGTTCCTTTTAGCATATTAAGTTTTTCGTATCCATTTTCCTTATATATTTTTTCTCTTTCTAAATATATTTTCTCTGGATATGATTCAATGTAGACAGAAATAACATCTTCTGATATTTTAGGTTTTAATATTTCAGTAATACTCTCTTCATAACCTATATTAAATTCACTTTCAGGTACCTCAATTTTATATATTATATATACTTGCTTATTATTCAATAAAGCGTCCAAATTATCATTTCCATTTTCTATATAAAAATCGCTTGCGAACCCACAGAAACCATCTATTCTACATATCTCATCCACATACACATTGCTAATAAATTGTTTTAAACCTGCCTTGTTAATTATATAATCTAACTCAACTTTCACATTTTCTTCCACTAATTTACACATATAATCGTCTGATATTACTTTATATGAATCATAATATCCATCTTTATCTGTATCTTCTTCACCATCTGGATACACTATAACACGATATTTTTTTTCTTCATCTGTAAGCACTCTAACTGTAGCGTAGCCTTTTCTACCAATAACTTTCTTATTCTGTACGCTACTAACAAGTTCAAAATCTTTCTGATATTTATTTTTCATATATTCCAATGCCAATTCTGCACACTTATCCTCATCCATAATCGGCTTACTTTCACAACCTGTAGAATTTATAATTACCGTTGCAAATACAACTATTGCTATCATACATTTTTTTATCTTTTTCATTCATTTCCTCCTATAATATTTATTTTCCTTTTCTTTTGTATTAATATCTTCTGCCCTCCTTTACTTCTTTTATGCTTTTTATTTTAAAATTAAAAAAAGCATAACGAATACGTTATGCAACCGAACTATCTTAGGTATTTATTATACTAACAACTTACTTTCCTCAATAACTACCCGTAGACTCCTGGCTTTGCGTCCATACATTTCTGTATGTTTGCCCTCTATCTCTTTTTACATTTACAGTATAATTTATTAACTTACTTTTTTCAACATTTTTCTATTCTTCACAGTTTCTAATATATTGGTTATCACAAATTATATTAATAAACTTATATTTGCAGCTTAACAAACATCTTTTAAATTATAAATGGGTAGTTATCAGAACCACCCATTTAATATCATTTCAATTATTAATTCAAATCATTTGCAACTTTAGAGTTAGATAACTCATTCTTGATATATGATGTGGAATTATTCACATCATATATCAAGAATTATGTCAAATATCTAAGTTGATAATTAGTATTAATCATTAACTGTCACCCTTAGCCCCTTAGTTTTGCAAACACTTCATCATGTGTATATCTTTTACTTCCTTGTTCCTTTTGCCCCACGTTTTAGAGTCTTTAACTTTCTTAAAGCCACTTCTTTATCATTATAATTCACAATCATATTGTCGCCTGCATCTAGCACATATACATTTGACACGCTGTCACCTGCATTAAGTTTTATTCCCTTGACACCGATAGCACCTTTCTTCTTCTCAGGTATCTCCTTTAATGAGAATCTCAGGAACATTCCTTTTTCAGTCTGAAGCACTACCATTTCGTTAGTCAGTATTTCTTCCGAAGGCTCATTGCCTGTGCTACCATTTTCACCTGTATTGCTATCAGGATTAGAATTGCCATTTACATCCGTTTCTGATAAATTTTCTTTTGATGAAGCTGTATCTGATGAGTTCTGATTATCAAGATTATCCATGAAACTCATTTGTGTGAAATTGTCTCCATAACCTCCTGTGAAGTCGTCTCCGAATCCACCACTGAAGTCATCTCCAAAACCATTATTAAAGTCATCATTGAAGCCGCCGCCTAAATCATTATCTAATCCGTTAAATTCTCCCATATCATCTGAACCACCGGATAACGCAACAGGATTATATGCATTTTCATAACCTGCCTGTGAGATTCCATCTTTAATGACTGCTGCCGTAACTGCGTCAGTTATAGCGACATTTACAAGTAAGTCTCCTGCACCTAACTTAGTTGCCATTACTGTTTTCTTAGTAACATTGAATTCGCTGCTGTCAACGAGTTTCATCATACCTGTCTTAGTAGTAAATAACAACTTTCGTTCCGCCATTTTCGAAGTATCCGTAATAAATATAATATTCTCATCTTTGCTGTCATAATTACCCAGATTATCAATCGGTGTTCCCTTATCTCTGAATCTGACAAATGGTATATCTATTACTTTTACCTGATGAAGATTACCGTTATCTGTGAAAATACAGATTTTATCCGTATTCATACATCTGAATACATATTTATTCTCTTTGTCGGCGGCTTCCTTATTTCTGTCATATGCTGTTGTGTCAATCGTTTTAGCATATCCGAATCTGTCCATAAGGAATACGACTTCCTGCTCTACAAGCTTAACTTCTTCGACTACAGCTTCCTTACCGTCCTCTACTACAGTCTTTCTTGGTACTGCATATTCTTTCTTGATTTCTAGAAGTTCTTTTCTGATTACCTTACTCATTGCCTTACGGTTATTAAGTATCTCTTCGTAATCAGCTATTCTGTTTACTATATTTTCATAGTCTTTCTGTAATGCTAAGATTTCTAAACCAATCAGCTTATAGAGACGTAAATCAAGTATTGCCTGTGCCTGTTTCTCTGTGAAATTAAGATTACCTGCATAGACTGCTGACTCTTTATTCTTGAATTTAATCTTGCTTGTATCACCATTAACCAGACAATTCTTAGCATCTTTAATGCTGTTACTTCCTCTTAGAATCTCAATTATAAGATCAATGATGTCGCAGGCTCTTATGAGTCCCTCTTTAATCTCTTTCTGCTCTAGTTCTTTAGCTAAAAGTGTAGTATATTTTCTGGTCTGAATCTCATATTGGAATTTAACGCTGTTCTCTATAATTCCTTTAAGTCCTAACACTTCTGGTCTGCCATCTACGATAGCTAACATATTTACACCGAAAGTATCTTCTAATCTTGTCTTTTTATATAAGAGATTTGTTAATTTCTCTACATCTGCATTCTTCTTTAATTCGAGGACAATTCTTATACCCTCTTTAGTTGATTCATTAGATATATCTACTATATCCTGTGTCTTTTTCGTTTCAATAAGGTCGCATACATCAGAAATAAATTTACCAATATTTGCACCAATCATCGTGTATGGAATCTCACTTATGACTAATTTATCCCTGTCTGATTTCTTCTCAGCCTTTTCGAATTCCACTTTACCACGAAGTTTAATCTTACCTGTTCCTGTTTCATATATTTCAGGAAGCTCGCTCTTATTAACAACCAATCCGCCTGTTGGAAAATCAGGTCCCTGAACGTACTGCATTAATTCTTCTGTAGTAATATTATTGTTATCTAAATATGCCACAACAGCATCTACTACTTCTGCCAAATTATGTGTAGGAATACTTGTTGTCATACCTACTGCAATACCCTCTGCACCGTTTATAAGTACATTAGGAACCCTGACTGGAAGTACCTCAGGCTCTTTCTCTGTCTCATCGAAGTTTGGTACAAAATCAACTACATCTTTATCTAAATCCTTAAGATATACATCTTGTGTAAACTTCTTAAGCTTAGCTTCCGTATAACGCATTGCAGCGGCACCATCGCCCTCTATTGAGCCGAAGTTACCATGTCCGTCTACAAGTGCCATTCCTTTTTTGAAGTCCTGCTCTAATACAACTAATGCTTCATATATCGAACTGTCACCATGTGGATGGTATTTACCCATGGTATCACCGACAATACGTGCTGATTTTCTATGTGGTTTGTCATAATTAAGACCTAACTGGTCCATTGCATATAATACACGCCTCTGAACCGGCTTAAGACCGTCACGAATGTCTGGTAATGCTCTCTGACATATAACGCTCATAGCATAATCTATATATGATTTCTGCATAAGGTCTGAATATTCTGTTTTCAAAATCTGTTCTGCCATCTGTCAATTTACCTCCATTCTTCTATACGTCTATTTCTGCATCATGAGCATGGTCGTGAATGAATTTTCTTCTTGGTGGTACATCATTTCCCATAAGCATACTCGTAACCTCTGATGCCATAAAGCCATCTTCTATCTCTACCTGTTTAAGAATTCTTGTCTCAGGATTAAGAGTAGTCTCCCATAACTGGTCAGCATCCATTTCACCAAGACCTTTATATCTCTGTAATGTGAATCCTGTATGTGTCTTTCTGTATTTCTCAAGTGCTTTATCATCATACAGATATTCGCCCTCGCCCTTTTTAGGAACTACTTTATATAATGGTGGCATGGCAATGTATACATGTCCATGTGTTATTAATTCCGGCATAAATCTATAGAAAAATGTAAGCAATAATGTATCAATATGAGCGCCATCGACATCGGCATCGGTCATAATGATTATCTTATTATATCTTAATTTACTTATATCGAAATCATTTCCATAGCCTTCGGAGAAACCACAGCCAAATGCATTAATCATGGTTTTAATCTCAGCATTTGCAAGTACCTTATCCATACTGGCTTTCTCAACATTTAATATCTTACCACGTATAGGCATAATCGCCTGTGTCTTACGGTTTCTTGCCATTTTCGCTGAACCTCCGGCAGAATCACCCTCTACTATGAATACCTCACATTCTTCAGGCTTTCTGCTCTCGCAGGTAGCTAATTTACCATTACTGTCTATCGAGAACTTCTGTTTAACTAACAGGTTAGTTTTAGCCTTTTCTTCAGCTTTTCTGATTTTTGCTGATTTCTCGGCACATGCTATTACCTGCTTAAGTGTCTCTAAGTTCTTATCGAAATATAATACTAATTCTTCTCCTGTAAGTTCGCCCGCTACTTTTCCTGCATCAGGATTATCTAACTTCGTCTTAGTCTGTCCCTCGAATCTTGGGTCCGGGTGCTTAATTGCTATTACTGCGGTCATTCCATTTCTTACGTCTGAACCTGTGAAATTATTATCCTTGTCCTTAAGTATTCCTAGCTCTCTTGCATACTGGTTTATTACAGTTGTGAATTTCGTCTTGAAACCTGTAAGATGTGTACCACCCTCCTGTGTATAGATATTATTACAGAAACCTAAGATATTTTCCTGAAATTCGTCTACGAACTGGAACGCAGTCTCTATCTCTATTCCGTCTCTTTCTCTCTTGAAATATATAACATCTGTAAGTGCATCTTTGCCATTATTTAGGTCCTTAACATATTCCTTAATTCCATCAGGCTCATGAAACTCTACTGTCTCTTCCTCTGAAAATCTCTTATTTATAAATACAATCTTAAGATTAGGATTGAGATAGGCTGTTTCATGCAGTCGGCTCTTTATGGCATCTGCCTTGAAATATGTCTTTTCAAATATCTCTGCATCAGGTTTGAACTGTACCGTTGTTCCTGTATCATTCTTTCTGCAGGTTCCGACTTCTTTAAGAGGATACATTACTTTACCTCTCTCATATCTCTGGTTATATACCTTTCCATCAACTCTTATGTTAACCTCTAACCATTCTGATAATGCATTTACAACAGAAGCACCTACACCATGAAGTCCTCCCGATATCTTATATCCTCCATCACCGAATTTACCTCCGGCATGAAGTATTGTAAATACTACTTCAACCGCAGGAATTCCCGCTTTCTCATTAATACCGACAGGAATACCTCGTCCATTATCCTTAATTATGGCTGTTCCGTCTTTCTCAAGTGTAACTGTTATCTCGTTACAATATCCTGCTAAATGCTCATCTACTGAGTTATCTACTATCTCGTATATTAAATGATTTAATCCCTTTGTTGAAACACTTCCGATATACATTCCCGGTCTTTTTCTTACAGCTTCAAGACCCTCTAATATGGAAATGCTGTTCGCATCATATTTTTTCGTTACCTCTGC
Source organism: Bovifimicola ammoniilytica (assembly GCF_025567085.1). Lineage (NCBI taxonomy): Bacteria > Bacillati > Bacillota > Clostridia > Eubacteriales > Bovifimicola > Bovifimicola ammoniilytica. Next base: position 9,565 of record NZ_JAOQJN010000003.1, read on the forward strand.
TGACATATTCTTTTCACACTTCTCCATTTCCGCAGGCATATTATGCCGGAGGAACCGCGGGCAAAATATCAGATTTTGCCCGGCGATAAACGCTAAATGTGCCGCCTGCGACACATTTAGCTGGGTGGAAGAATTGGCGCATCGGCACAATTCTTCCGCCCTTCTCCGTTTTTTGATAAATTTATTTAAATGTTTCTCTTAGTAATTCCCTATGTCCATCTAAATGTGCATAGTCATTAATACGTTCCACGCTATAATTCTTAAGTTCGGTATTATAATTAATCTGTGTTATCGAGCAGTTCTCCATAGTCTTAGCTATCGTGAAACGCTTTCCAAATGGCATGCCTAATAACCCTGCAAGATAACATCTGATAGCACCACCATGGGTTACTACTGCCACATTACCATAATTACCAGAAATTGCTTCATTTATTATCTCTTCAATCTCTTTATTCATTCTCTCATATACTTCTTCGCCGTTTTCACCGCCAGGTATCCTTAAATCTGAAACAGCATATTCACGTCGATTAAAATAATCCTTATACTTAACCTTAATAACTTCATCTGGCAATGCTGTAAGCTCTCCAAAATCAGTTTCTCTAAGTCCAATTCTTTCATATTTGCCATTATCATCTGACGGAAGTCCTAATTTCTCTCTGATTATAGCTGCCGTCATCTTAGCTCTTATAAGATTACTTGAATATACTTTATCAATATTGTATGCCTTTAATCTTTCTCCGACTAATTCACTTTGAACTATTCCTTCATCTGCAAGTGGAACATTCACGTTACAAAGCGGACTATTCTGTCTGGCATGTCTTATTAAATATATATGTATGATTTTACTCAAACTGACAAACCTCCATTCTTAGTTATGTTTATCAGAAATATATTGTATCATTCCAGGTCCTAAACTATCCGTCGGACGGGCGATAAAATTGAATTTCTCATAGAATTTTTCTCTGCCTTTTGCACACATAAGACATAACATTATCTCTGTATTTTCTAATTTAGTTTCTTTCACATACTGTATAAGTCGTTCAATTATCATTCTTCCAACGCCACTCTTCTGACAGTCAGGTCTTACTACTAAATCCTGTATATAATCTATTACTACACCATCACCAACTATTCTTCCCATTCCAATCGGTCTGTTGCCATCCAATGCCACAACTGTAAACAGGCTGTGTTCTAATGCCCTTTTCGCTTGTTCATAACTTAGCACTTTCCAGTTTACCGATTCTCTTAAGGCCAAATATGTATCAATATCGAGTTTATTTTCTTTTAGTTCTACCATTTTATTCGCTACCTTTCACGACAACATTTATTGTCTTAGTTGCATTACATCTGATTAAATCATTAACCGAATATGTTATTTCATAGATGCCCTCTGTCGATGTATCCACATTACTACTTAGCTTCCTAAATCCGTCTGATTACGCCGTATTTGTTGCATTTTCGCACTTTTATCATTTTATCATTTAACTAAAAATAAAGCAATACATATTGCATATGCAATATGTACCGCTTTATTTAGTGTGTTTTTGCTATGATTATTTCATATAAAATCTTATTTTTAACTATCTTGTATTAACTGTTGCTATATCAATTAATGTTAAGTTATCTTTAACGTTGCTCTCTAAACTTGTTAATAATGCATTAACTGTATCAAGTGATGTAAAGCAGTTAACACCTGTTTCAATAGATATACGTCTGATTAAGAAACCATCTCTTGTCTTATCACGACCCTGTGTTGGTGTATCTACAACGATATCGATTTTATGCTCTAATAATAAATCGATTACTGTTGGTGATTCCTGTGATAATTTATTAACTTTTATGGCATTTACACCATTCTGCTGAAGTACCTTGGCTGTACTGCGTGTTGCATATACTTCGTAACCTAATTTTTCGAATCTCTGTCCAATTGAAATAGCATCATGTTTATCTGCATCATTTACAGTAATAATAACTTTCTTATGTTTTGGAAGATTAACACCTGCGCCTAAGAATGCTTTATATAATGCCTCATCAAATGTCTTAGCTATACCAAGGCACTCACCTGTTGATTTCATCTCTGGTCCAAGGCTTATTTCAGCACCTCTGATTTTCTCGAATGAGAATACAGGCATCTTAATTGCGATATAATCTGCTTTCTTCTGTAAACCAGGTTCATATCCAAGTTCTTTAATTGTCTTACCAATTATTGCTTTCGTAGCAAGTTTAACAATCGGAATACCTGTAACCTTGCTTATATATGGAACTGTTCTACTCGAACGAGGGTTAACTTCGATTACATATACTTCATCATGATATACGATGAACTGAATGTTAATCATACCATGAACATGAAGTGCTCTTGCAAGTCTCTTTGTATATTCTTCGATTCTGTCAATAATCTCATCTGATAATGACTGTGCAGGATATACAGAAATACTATCACCTGAATGTACTCCGGCCCTTTCAATATGTTCCATTATACCAGGAATTAAAATATCCTGTCCGTCACATACTGCATCTACTTCTATCTCTTTACCCATAAGGTATTTATCTACAAGAATTGGATGATCCTGGGCGATTCTATTAATGATTGCCATAAATTCTTCGATTTCCTCATCGCATGTGGCAATCTGCATACCCTGTCCACCAAGAACGTATGATGGTCTGACAAGTACAGGATATCCTAATCTGTTAGCTACTTCTTTAGCTTCTTCTGCTGTATAAACTGTACCACCTGCTGCTCTTGGAATCTTACACTGCTGAAGAATCTGGTCAAATAACTCTCTATCTTCTGCTGCATCTACGTCCTCAGCTTTTGTACCAAGAATAGGTACGCCCATTTCCATAAGACTCTCAGTTAACTTAATAGCGGTCTGTCCACCGAACTGTACTACTGCACCATCAGGCTTCTCTAAATCAACGATATTTCTTACATCTTCCGGTGTAAGTGGCTCAAAATAAAGCTTATCTGCGATATCAAAGTCTGTACTAACTGTCTCAGGGTTATTATTTACGATAATTGTCTCGTAACCCTCTTCTTTAAATGCCCATGTACTATGAACTGAACAGAAGTCGAATTCGATACCCTGTCCGATTCTTATAGGGCCTGAACCAAGAACTAATATCTTCTTATCAGGTTTAGTCTCTATTACTTCATTCTCACTGCCAAAGCATGAATAATAATATGGTGTAGTTGCCTCAAATTCGGCTGCACAAGTATCAACCATCTTAAATGCTGCTACGATATTATATTTCATTCTTAAATCGTGTATCTCTTTTTCAGTCTTGCCTGTAAGTTTAGCTACTAATTTATCAGGGAATTCAATCCTCTTAGCTTCTCTTAATAAATCTTCTGTAAGTTCTTCTGTCTTAAGTGCCTTCTCCATCTCAACAATGATTGCGATTTTATCTATAAACCACATATCAATCTTAGTTGCATCATGGATTGTATCATAATCGAAACCTCTTCTTAATGCTTCTGCTATTACCCAGATTCTTCTGTCGTCTACAACATTTAACTGGTCTCTTAATTCATCATCACTTAAGCCTGTAAAGTCATAGTCAAGAAGGCTTTCTACGTGCTGTTCGAGTGAACGGATAGCTTTCATAAGTGCTCCCTCGAAGTTAGTACAGATACTCATTACTTCACCTGTTGCTTTCATCTGTGTTGTAAGAGTACGTTTAGCTGTAATGAATTTATCAAATGGAAGTCTTGGAATCTTAACTACACAATAGTCAAGTGTTGGCTCAAAACTTGCATATGTTTTACCTGTAATTGCATTCTTAATTTCATCAAGCGTATAACCAAGAGCAATCTTTGCAGCAACTTTCGCAATTGGATAACCTGTTGCCTTAGATGCTAATGCTGATGAACGGCTTACTCTAGGGTTTACCTCAATTACACAATATTCAAAACTTGTTGGGTGTAATGCGTACTGAACGTTACAACCACCTGTTATATTTAATTCACTTATGATGTTAAGTGCTGATGAACGAAGCATCTGGTACTCTTTATCACCTAATGTCTGTGATGGAGCTACAACGATACTGTCACCTGTATGAACTCCGACAGGGTCAATATTTTCCATATTACATACTGTAATACAGTTACCTGCACTGTCTCGCATTACTTCGTATTCGATTTCTTTCCAGCCTGCGATACATCTCTCTACAAGAACCTGTCCTACTCGGCTAAGTCGTAAACCGTTAGAAAGAATATCTACTAATTCCTGATAGTTATGAGCGATACCACCGCCGCTTCCTCCTAATGTATATGCTGGACGTAAAACTACCGGATAACCAATCTTATTCGTAAATGCCACACCATCTTCTACATTCTCTACTACTAATGATGGTGCGCAAGGCTCATTGATTTTCTCCATTGTCTCTTTGAATTCAAGACGGTCTTCTGCTTTCTTGATTGTCTCAGGAGTTGTACCAATGAGTTTACAATTATGTGTATCTAAGAACCCTGCTTCAGCAAGTTCCATTGCAAGGTTAAGTGCCGCCTGTCCACCAAGTGTAGGAAGAATACTGTCTGGTTTTTCTATCTCAATAAGTTTCTCAACAACTTTAACTGTTAATGGTTCGATATATACTTTATCTGCAATATCTTTATCTGTCATTATTGTAGCAGGGTTAGAGTTAAGAAGTACAACTTCGATACCCTCTTCTTTAAGAGAACGGCATGCCTGTGTACCTGCATAGTCAAATTCTGCCGCCTGACCTATTACTATAGGACCTGAACCAATAACTAATACTTTTTTAATATTCGGATTCTTAGGCATTCTTTTTTCCTCCCATCATCTCTATAAATTCATCAAACAATAAGTTTGAATCCTGTGGTCCGGGACAAGCTTCCGGATGGAACTGAACTGTGAAAATGTTCTTATTCTTATATCTTAAACCTTCTACAGTTTTATCGTTAACATTTATAAATCCTACTTCCGCAATTTCAGGATTAATTGTCTCGCTGTCAACAACATAACCATGATTCTGTGAAGAGATATATACCTTGCCTGATTTTAAATCTTTAACAGGATGGTTTCCTCCTCTGTGTCCATATTTCATCTTATGTGTATCTGCACCTGTTGCAAGTGCCATAAGCTGATGTCCAAGACAAATTGCAAATATAGGAATATCTGAATTATATAATTTCTTAAGTTCTTCTATAATGCTTACACATTCCTTTGGATCTCCCGGTCCGTTTGATAACATAATTCCATCAGGATTAGAAGCAATTATTTCTTCTGCTGTTGTAAATGCAGGATAAATTGTCACATCACAACCTCTTTCGTTAAGTGAACGTGCAATGTTGTTCTTTGCACCGAAGTCCATTAATGCAACTTTATATCCATCGCCTTTAAGCTCTGATTTACCAGCACATGTAACTTTTTTAACAACACCTGTTGGTGTATATTCTTTAAGTTTAGGAAGTATTTCATCGAGATTATAATTCTCGTTTGTAGTAATCATTCCGTTCATTGTACCTTTTTCTCTAAGTATCTTTGTAAGTGCTCTTGTATCAATTCCTGCAATTCCCGGAATATCATTTTCTTCAAGAAAATGCTGGATAGAATCTTCACTTCTGAAGTTACTTGGTAATCTTGATAATTCACGAACAATATATCCGTCAGGCCATGGTTTTAATGATTCCATATCTGCATGGCAGATTCCATAATTACCTATTAATGGATATGTCATAACTACTGCCTGTCCTGCGTATGATGGATCTGTAAGAACCTCTAAATAACCAGTCATAGATGTGTTAAAAACTATCTCACTGATAATTTCCTTAGTAGAACCAATAGAAATGCCGGTAAAAACTGTACCGTCTTCAAGTATTAGAAAAGCTTTCATGAATGTAACCCGTCCTTTCTTGTGTAGGTGGTGTCTGATTTTTTCTCAAATTGTAAAGATTATACAATAATATAACTATATTTTCAACTACTTTTTCTGCCAAATTTTGCAATCATTTATGGAGATTTAAGTTTTTTCTCAAGCAAAAAGAGTCAATGTATAAATTTTCATCTTTATACATTAACTCTTCAATCACATACTCTGCTTACAATCAGATGTATCATCCTTACACTTAATACCTCTGATTTATTCTAATATTTCATTTTTATTTCTAATATTTCATTATAATTAATTCTCTGCCACTCTTTTATTAGCTACATCATCAAATTCCTGTAACATTTCCTCTGATGGTGCTTTTGTTAATAAACTTACCACTATAATAAGTACAAGACTTATGGCGAAACCAAGTACAAGTGAATATAATCCTGTATATTTATATAACGTCTGTCCATTTATAAGAGGAATATAATCCCATATGATAACTGTAAGGCCACCGGAAATCATTCCCGCTATAGCGCCCTGCATATTTGTACGTTTCCAATAAAGTGAAAGTAAAATTATTGGTCCGAATGCCGAACCTAAGCCTGCCCATGCATCTGATACAAGTCCCATAATACTGCTATCAGGATTCCATGCAATAACAAATGCCAATGCTGCTACTACTATAACTGTGATTCTGCTTATAAGTAATACTTTCTTAGAATCTGCCTTTGGATTAATTACCCCCTTGTAAATATCTTCTGAAACCGAAGATGCAGTTACTAATAACTGTGAATCTGCTGTTGACATTATAGCTGCTAATATTCCGCATAAGAATAATCCTCCGATAAATGGAATCGCAACATCCGATGTAAATACCTGTTTAATCATTTCAATAAATACATTTTCTACTGAAACTGCTCCTTTTTCACCAAGTATTGCCGGAAATAAGTAAGCTCTTCCGATAACACCGATAAAGCATGCAAATGCAAGTGATAATGCTACCCATATAATTGCTATTACTTTTGATTTCTTTAATTCTTTCTCATCTTTTACTGCCATAAATCTTACTAAGATATGTGGCATACCAAAATATCCAAGTCCCCATGCAAGCTGTGAGATTATTTCCACGAAACTTAGATTCTTGTCTCCATTTTTCAATGGATTAAGGAAACTTGATACGCTTACGCCTGTTCCCTTTAGAGTATCAGCCAGAGTATCCGATAATGCTCCAGGTTTAACAATGAATAACGCAACAATTGGAACTGTTAGAAGTCCTACAAGCATTAACATACCTTGTACAAAATCTGTAGTACATACTGCTAAGAAACCACCCATAAATGTGTATACGAGAATAACTGCAACACCGATTGCCAACGCAATATGATAATCAAGTCCGAATACTGAATTGAAAAGTTTACCGCCTGCTGCCAATGCTGAAGCTGTATACACAAGAAAGAATACTACAACCACAACTGAAGAAACCACTAACATTCTCTTCTTATCATCATGGAATCTGTTCTCTAAATACGCTGGAAATGTAAGTGCATTATTTGCTCTTATCGTATATCTTCTGAGTCTTGATGATACAAATAACCAGTTAGCAACTGTACCAATGAATAATCCGACAGCTATCCATATCTGGTTCGTTCCAAATGCATATATATTACCCGGAAGTCCCATTAATAACCAGCCGCTCATATCTGATGCCTGTGCTGATAATGCTGCTACCCAGCCTCCTATCTTTCTTCCTCCTAAGAAATAATCTTCAGAGTTTTTGTTCTTCTTCATAAAAGCGGCACCTATCAACACCATACCTATAAGATAACAGGCAAATGCTATAAATACCCATACCAAATTTGATCCTTTCATTTTCTTACCTTACATCAGACTAATCTGATGTGCAAACATAATATGTGAAAGTTGTCTGCATTTTGTTCCTTTCCTATTTTTTTTTCTTTCACATTGTATATTATTAATAGAAAACATGGTCTCCTATTACTTCTCCCTGCCTTGAACCATCATTCATTCTGAAGAATAACCATGAGCCGACTATATTACCCTGTTCTAGGACTTCTCTTGCTGCTTTATAGCAGGTCTCATTCGCACCTCTTGCAAGTACAAGTGCAAATCTTCCACTTACCGTAACCGGTGTAAACTGATATGGCTGATATAATACTTCATATAATGTATCAGGGAAACTTGAACTGTTTATCCTGTTCATAACTACTGCACCCACACATAACATACCATAATATGACTGGTCTCCTGCCTCACACTCAATAAGTGCTGCAAGCATATCTAAATCATTTCCCTCTGGGGTGTAAATCGGTGTATCATTATCCGGTTTAGAAGTAGTCTCTGACTCATCAATATTTCCCTGGGCATTCTTAATTGATTCTTCTCTGCTTGCCTGTTCCCTGCTGGCCTGTTCTTTGCTGGCTCTTTCTCGACTTACCTGTTCAAGTATCTTTGACTCTTCGATTCTTCGTGACTCATCATCTATAGCCTGTCTGTTTGCTTCAACTTTCTTCTCATATTCTAATGCAGCTGCCTCAGCCTTAGCTATATCATCTGAATATGCCTGTATCGATTTATTCGTATCATTAATCTTCTGTGCGATAAGGTCCTGCTGTTCCTTAACCTGATTCTTAAGTTCTACTAAATCCTGTTGTTCTTTTGTATATGCCTGTTCCTTGTCCGCGATTAGTTTCTTCGTCTCTTTATATTTCTCCATCATTTTTCTATCGTAAGAGACTATTTCTTTAACATATTCTGCTTTATTAATGCTGTCTGCAATTGAATCCCCCGAAAATAAAATCTCAAAATATGACTGATTACCCATCTCATACATGAATCTTATTCTCAATTTCATATCATCATACTGTTTCTGTTCCATTACTTTAGCTTCATCTAATTCTGCCTTAGTATCTTCAATTTCTTTATTCTTATCTTCTATCTGTTTCTCAATATCACTAATCTTTTTATTTATTACTGATAACTCTGAATTCAAAGACGATACAAGATTCTCTAAAGAACTTTTCGATTCTTCAAGTCCTGATGCCTGCTCTGCATAAGATGATTGCTGTTCTTCATTCTGCTGCTTCTCACTCTCTAAATCATCTATATTATTGGTAGCTTTTCCCACCATCGTATAAAAGATTACAAAAGCGATAACTACTAATGAAAACAGTATGATACTTACATACTTTGTACCATTATTGCTATTTTCCATACAATCATTCTCTTTCTTATCTGCAAATGTAAAATATTTAATATATTACAACTCAAGGTATCATTTTATCAATTAAATTAATATATTGCAAGTAGATACGTTATTTTCTATTTATCACATAAATTTGTATAATTAACTGCTAACATAATACCTCTCCTTTCAAATGATGAAATATAAAAACGTACAGTTTTCTGTACTTATATTATGAAGTACGGAAAACCATACGTCAATCCTTTCTATTATTTTCCCTATATTTACTGATTTAATTCTGCAATTCTCGTTATGCCCACATATATCTGGGAGATTTTATACCATGTTCTAAAATCGATAATTCCTGTCTGTGGCAAATCAAATGTTCTCTGAAACTCCTTTACTGCTGCCTTTGTAGCCTCTCCATATATGCCATCAGCCTGTATTCTGGGAATATTTGAATATACCTGTGCTATCCGGTCTAATTCCTCCTGTATCTGCTGAACCTTACTGCCCGATGCACCTATATCTAATTCATATCCCGGATACGAAATCGGAACACCTGATATCTGTTCTGCCGTATTAATGTATATTGAGCTTCCATAGAAATTCCTGAGTATCTGAATTGCGGAATATCCGCTTTCACCAAGGCTCTTGCTTCCCCATTGTGTCATCCAGCCCGGACAACTTACTCTGTTACCATCACAATATTGTGTAAGTATAGGCTGTTTTACATTAGGTCTTGATAAATACTGGTCAAATATTTCATCAACCACCAGAGAAATTGTATCGAAAATATTTCGGTTATTTATCCATTTGTGGTCAAATGCAGTAGATGAAGTTATAGTAAAATCGTAGCCTTTGTTCCTATACCATTCCGTATATACCCTGTTAAGTGTAAATGACATTATCGCCAGTACGTTTGCTTTAATTGTCTCCTCCGGCCATGTTGCATAAATTTCGCTTGATGCAACATTTTTAATGTAATCCTTATAAAGAACATAATAATCACTTGCTGTACTGTCTGATGGTGCACCATCATGTACTATTATATATTCAGGAATTACAACCCTGCTTAGAACTATCTCACCCGGAGGATTTACAGGTTTTACTTCTGCTTCTGCAATCTTAGGTGGATATTCACCATAAAGTGTATGTGCGGGGATAACGAAATCTTCACCATTTTCTCCCTCTAATAAAGGTCTTAATTTTATATCCTGTATCGACATTCTTCCTGATAATATCTCAACACCCGAAATATTAACCGGCTCATAACCATCAGCTTCCATTAACAATGAATATTCCGCATACGGCTGAATAATGTTATCCACATATAAGCTTAATTCCACCGGTGGAGTAGCCAAATCAATTTTTTCACTCTGTCCGGATGCATCAGTTGTTATTTCTTCTATCTTATTGGTAGGCTGCCCTTCCTCATAAATAGAAATGTTAACATTTTCTATTGGAATGTTATTAATTGTAGTAACATTTACCTGTAACTGACCTCTGTCAATCATATCGTTTTGCATTGTGCGCATAATTTTGGTTCCTGTCAAACAACTTTATTCTAATATATGCAGCTTCAGGTAAATAATTTCTTATTTCTACACTCTTTCGTATTTTCTGAAATAATATTCTACATCGAAATATGTCTGCTCTTCGCTTTCCTCTGTAAGTTTCCAATCAGACATCTTATCAAGATTAGGAAAATATCTGTCTGCTTCATAAGCATAATCTATATATGTAACGTATGCAGTATCACAATATGGTAATAATTGTTCATACACACTTGCACCACCAATCACATATACATTTTCAGCATTATACTGTTTTAATGCTTCTAATGTCTCATCAATGCTATGTACTATAATTGCATCTTGTGCTGTGAAATTATTATCTCTTGTAAGTACGATATTTACTCTGTTTTTGAGTGGTCTCTCATTTGGAAAGCTCTTTAAGGTTGTCTTACCCATTACAACCACATTTCCTGTTGTGGTCTCTCTGAAAAACTTCATATCATCAGGAATACTTAATAATAATTTTCCCTTATTGCCAATTGCCCAGTTCTTGTCTACTGCTACTATTAAATTCATATTAGTCTCTATTCCTCTTTTCTACTTCATTCTATATTTTTATATTCCAATGTCAAATTTAAGCTGTGGATTCTGTTCCTTTATAATCTCTCTAGGATATCCTGTTATCTTCACATCATCAATAGTTATATCATAGAAATTCTTTTTATCAGGGTTTATCTCTATTCTTGGTGAACATTCTACCGATTCCCTGTTAAGCATCTCTTTGATTGGCTCAATATGTCTGTCATATATCTGGATATTCGCCACAAACCATGTAAATCTGCCAGCTTCATATCCGCAATGTCTGGCTACTAACATCTGGAATATAACATACTGCATCTGATTAATTATTCCTGCTGTTGCGTAATCACTTGAACGTTGGAAAAGGCACATATCTAAATAATCTTTGCCATCTTTACCATGTCTTACATTCCATACTGTCTGATATGCACAAGGTTTCAATCCATGTTTATCTTTGAAATCGTCCTCCTGCCACATATTTATAATATGTCTTCTTCCATCCGGATTATTCTGTATGTCGTTTAATAAGTTGTTCATAAGATTATGTCTTCTTACTGTCTCTCCATAACAGGCACCTATGGTTCTGTCACCAATATCCCATTCGTCCCACCACGTAACATTATATTTATCTCTTAATACATCAAGGCTGTTCGACTGGTCCTGATATATCCATAACAGTTCACCTATGGAACTTTTTATAGCAATCGGTCTCAATGTTATAAGTGGTAATTCACCTTTTGATAAATCATAACTTTGCATTACATGATTAATTGATAGAGTATGTGCAGGAGTTCCGTCCGCATATCTTGGTCTTGGATTAATGTCCATACAGCCCTCTTCTAATATTCGTCTTGCAATGTCTTTAAACATTTCATCTGCTCTATTATATCCTTTATCCATTTCTTGCTCCATTTCTGATTTCTAATATAGTACCATTTTCATTTACTGCTTTTTAGTATTCTATATTTCGTTAATTAACCATATTTAGTTAATTATTAATATTTCAAAATCATCTAAATTTCTTTAGTTAAATATTCTGCAATTATCTACATCGGCATAAGTTCAACAGGCACATATGCCTCTACATAGATACCGTCATCTCTATATTCTTCTTTCAGAAGTTCACCATATTTTCTGATTTTCTGAATCTGTCCTGCTTCCTTATATCCAAATGTCTTAGCTATATAAATCTTCTTATTTCTAAGAATTTCTTCTATATATTCTAGCAGTTTATCAAGTCCTGTATGATTCTTTATTGAGGCATTCAAGGTATAATCTGCCCTGAAATCCTTAAATACAGGCATCTCTGCCTCTCCATTACTCTTTATTTGCTCTGCGACCTTATCCTGCTTATTAAATATTGTAATTATAGATTTATCCGTAACTCCAAGTGAATCTAAAGTTTCATATACAATATGCATCTGTGCATCCATCTGAGGGTTTGAAGCATCTACCACATGAATAAGTATATCTGCATACTTAGCCTCTTCAAGTGTACTTCTGAAGGCATCAATTAGGTGATGTGGAAGTTTTCTGATAAAACCCACCGTATCTGTCAGCATAATTTCCTGTCCACTTTCAAGCTTGTACCTTCTAGTCGTAGGGTCTAAGGTTGCAAATAACTTATTTTCCTCTAAGACACCTGCCCCTGTCAGTTCATTTAAAAGGGTTGACTTACCGGCATTAGTATATCCGACTATGGAGATAACTGTCGTTGGATTCTTACTTCTCTGGTTTCTTGCAAGTTCTCTGTGGACTTTCATCTCTTCGACTTCATGCCTTAATACTGCTATTCTGTCCTTAATAAGACGTCTGTCCATCTCTAATTTCTTTTCGCCAGGTCCTCTTGTACCAATTCCACCGCCTAATCTTGAAAGCGAGCTTCTAAGTCCGACTAACCTTGCCTGTCTGTATTTTAACTGGGCAAGTTCAACCTGGACTTTACCCTCACCTGTCTTAGCTCGACTTGCAAATATATCAAGTATTATAAGAGTTCTGTCCATTACTTTCGTATCTAATGCATCTCTTAGATTCATTAACTGTGCAGGACTTAATTCATCATCACATACAACTCCTGTTGCGCCTAATTCATCAATAAGGACCTTCACTTCTTCAATCTTGCCTTTTCCAATATATGTTCCTGCATGTATTGCCTCTCTGTTCTGGATAACAGTTGCTACAGTTGCTGCCCCTGCTGTTTTCACAAGCTCCTTTAATTCCATTAAAGATTCTTCCGTATCATCTCCATCACTCGTAGAAACACCAATCAATATAACTTTCTCGGTTTCTTCCTGAGTCTCATATAATTTTTCCATTCTATTCCATACCAACGCTTTCTATCTTAACAAACTTTAACAAACTTATTCTAGATTATAACCGAAACATAATCTTTTTACAATACACAGCAAATTTTTACTTTTATTTTTTATATGATATGATATAATTCTTTATTATGTATGTCAGGTAATAACGAAACTGCCTTTATATATTATATGTTTTGCCACACCTGATGATCTATGAGAGAAAGGAATGAAAAAATGGAACATTTATTAACACCTGCCGGATATTCTTCGGCATTGTCTATTCGTGAAACTGAAATAGCAATCAAACTTGTAAAAGATTATTTCGAAAGAGTGCTCGCAGAAGAACTTAATCTTACACGTGTTTCAGCACCTTTATTCGTAAGACCTGAATCAGGACTTAATGATAACCTTAATGGTGTAGAAAGACCTGTGAGCTTTGGCATAAAAGAACAGGGTGACAAAGAAGTTGAAATCGTACATTCACTTGCTAAATGGAAACGTCAGGCTCTTAAGCGTTATGGTTTCCATTCAGGTGAGGGACTTTACACAGATATGAACGCTATCAGACGTGATGAAGATACTGATAACATTCATTCTATATTTGTTGACCAGTGGGATTGGGAGAAAATCATTTCTAAAGAAGAGAGAAACCCTGAAACCCTTAAAGCTACTGTCCAGAAAGTATATACAGCTCTTAAACGTACAGAAAGCTATATTGCTTCACAGTATAATTACATACATGAATTTCTCCCTGCTGAAATATCATTTATCACTTCACAGGAATTAGAGGATATGTATCCTGACTGTACACCTAAGGAAAGAGAATATAAGATTGCTAAGTTAAAAGGTGCAATCTTCATTATGCAGATAGGAGATAAATTAGCTTCAGGCGAAAAACATGATGGCCGTGCACCTGACTACGATGACTGGAAACTTAACGGAGATATTATCGTATACTATCCTGTGCTTGATATTGCTCTTGAATTATCTTCTATGGGTATCAGAGTTGATGAGGTATCACTAAAGGAACAATTAGATAAAGCAGGTTGTCCTGAAAGAGCTGAACTTCCATTCCAGAAAGCCATCTTAGATAAGGAGCTTCCTTACACAATCGGTGGAGGAATCGGACAGTCAAGAATCTGCATGTTCTATCTTAGAAAAGCACATATCGGTGAGGTTCAGGCTTCTATCTGGCCGGATGCAATTAATGAATGTGCTGCTGAGAACGGAATTACACTTTTATAGAATTGTATTTTTATAAAACCAATTTATATTTATGCATTTTAATGGCATAGGATTTAAATATATCCTATGCCATTATTATTCAATAATTATTTCTAAGGTCAAAAAAACCGCCCTTAACGGACGGTTTCTTCTATGTATATGTCAATACTCTTTTTCCCACCATTACCAAATATCCTATGATATGAAATAAGTTTTAAATATCCGGTAATTTATGTTAAAACTTTATCATAGTAATGAGTATTTTTCAATAAGACTAAAGGCTTTTGTAGAAAAACCCCTCTATAAGTAGTAATATTTATACACTCAGATTTAATTTTATAAATTTTTACCCTTCTTTATTTACCCCCTCTCTTTACCTCTTATACCCCTCTTTATTACCTCTTTTACCCCTTTTTTACCCCTTTTTTTATTTAATGCATTTTGCACATGCTAATGCTAATGCTCCAGGTCCTATATGACATGATACACTTAATGATAAATCTGCAATTTCGATATCTTTACCAGGAAATACCTTTAATACTTCTTCCCTGAATTCTACTGCTGCATCATAATTCTGTGTATGTGCAATAAATAATCCCATATCACCATCTTCATCATTATTAAATCTTTCTTTGAAATCTTTCTGAATCGCATCAAGCATAGTTGCCTTTGCCTGTTTTATAGTTCTGGCTTTGGCAAATGCATCTAACTTTTCTCCCTGAATCTGAAGAACAGGTTTTAACTTAAGAAGATTACCAAGGGCTGCGGCAGCAGGTGTGATTCTTCCACCCTTTTTAAGGTATGTTAATGTATCTAACATAATATAAATACTTGATTCAAACTTGCGGTTCTCAAGTATTTCTTTTATCTCTTCTGCACTCTTACCTGCTTTAACAAGTTCTAACGCATCCCTTACTGACTGTTCCTGTGTTACTGAGATTCTCTGGTTATTTACTACCTGCACTTTTCCATCATAATCATCTGATAACATTATGGCTGTCTGACATGCACCGCTTAATCCACTTGACATTGGAATATGAACAATTTCATCATATTCTTCTAATATCTTGTCCCATAAATCTGTCATAGATGAAGGTGATGGCTGTGATGTAGATATAGTACAGTCTCCTTTAAGTTTCTCAAAGAATTCCACTATAGTTAAATTAATATCCTCAAAATATTCTTTACTGTCAATCATAAAAGGCATTGGCAAAACATACACACCCATCTCTTTAGCTTTTGCCTGTGTAATTCCACTATTACTGTCTGTAACTACTGCTATTTTCTTTTCCACAATTTATTCTATCCCATATTTTCCATATAATTATAATATCCATAATATTTACCATAAATATCTGACGGAAATATGGCTCCTTTCTTATAATTAATCATATTAAATGCTACTTTCTAAAGAAGTATTTTAACATTATACAGGCAATTTAGCAAGTTTAAACTGATATGAGATTAATATTTTAAAATTTAATATAGACATTTGTCTATTTCAATGTTATAATGCATACATACTTGCAAGGAAGAGGTAAGATAATTGGAAAATGCTAAGATTAAAAAAACAAAAAATGCTCTTTATGTAACACTCAGCAACTTACTTTGCGTGAAAGACATACGTGATATTACCGTTATAGAATTATGTAAAGAAGCAGGAATCAACAAAAGCACCTTCTATCTTCATTATAAAGATATTTATGAATGTGCAGAAGATTTTATATTACAGATTGTCTCGCCTATTGTAGACATCATTTGCCAGAATGGTGTAAATAATATGATTAAAGATTTACCTAATATCTGGTCTAAGATATTGCAATTGAATAAGGAGCAGGGCAATCTTTATAAGCCGTTTTTCAACTCACCAAGTCTGTCGCCTTTAATATATAAGGTAAGAACACAGATAATCGACTCACTAATCAGTCGTTCTACTGTCTTTGGACTTGACGATAAAGATTTATTAAATGCAAGAATAAGCATTACTTTCTTTGTAAATGGTTTTCTTGGTATTATAGAAGAAAATGGCAGAAACGAATTATCAGTAGATTCCCTTGAGGAATTTGCGAAAAAACTACAAAAAGGATTTCTAGATTACAAGCTATTTAAGGAGGACTTAAGCATGTGGGCTGATGAAAGCGTATTTTATCAAATTTACCCGTTAGGATTTTGTGGAGCACCATTCGAAAACGACGGTGTACTCACTTCAAGAATATTAAAGGTTAATGACTGGATACCTCATATTAATAAATTAGGAGCAAATGCAATTTATTTCTCACCGGTTTTCGAATCTGACACTCATGGATATAACACAAGAGATTACCGTAAAATTGACTGCCGACTTGGTACAAATGATGACTTTAAGAATGTATGTGACAATCTTCACAAAGCAGGTATTAAAGTTGTGTTAGACGGTGTATTTAACCATGTGGGTCGTGGTTTTTTTGCATTTCAGGACGTATTAAAGAACAGAGAAGCATCTCCATACAAAGACTGGTTTGCGAGAATTGACTTCGGTGGAAATTCTAATTACAACGATGGATTATGGTATGAAGGCTGGGAAGGCAACTATGATTTGGTTAAATTGAATCTTAGAAATGAAGAAGTTATTAACTATATTTTCGATAGTATCAAATTATGGGTTGATGAATTCGACATTGATGGAATTAGACTTGATGTGGCTTATTGCCTTGATAAAGATTTCTTAAAGAGATTAAGACATTTCTGTAACGGATTAAAAGCTGACTTCTGGCTTCTTGGCGAACTTCTTCATGGTGATTATAACCAATTTGTCAATGATGAAATGCTTCACAGCTGTACAAACTATGAGTGTTATAAGGGCTTATTCTCAAGTTTCAATTCTATGAATATGTTTGAAATTGTACACTCACTTCTCCGTCAGTTTGGTCCTGAGAACTGGACTTTATACAAAGGTAAACACTTACTCACTTTCGTAGATAATCATGACGTATCAAGAATTGCAAGCAACCTTAATAATGAAAATCATCTTCCTCTTATTTATGCGCTTGCATTTGGTATGCCTGGAATTCCTTGCGTATATTACGGAAGCGAATGGGGTGCTAAAGCACATAAGAATGAAGGTGATTCTGCATTACGTGCCTGCTTTGATGCACCAATTGAGAACGAATTATCAGACTATATTTCTAAACTTGCTAAAGCACACAAGAATAGTAAGGCAATCTGTTATGGAGATTTCAAATCAGTTGTTCTTACTAATCATCAATGTGTATTCGAAAGAACCTGCGATGGCGAGCGTGTATTAATCGCAATCAATGCTTCAGCTGATGATTATACTGCTCATTTTGATTCCGGAGTTGGTTCAGGAACAGACCTTATTACAGGTGAAACCGTAAGTTTCGAGGGTGGTCTTAATATGAAAGGATATAGTGCAAAATACATCAAATGCTAGGAGGTATAACAATGAATTTCTATAATTTTTATACAGGTCAGATTTTTGACGCTTATAATTATCTTGGCGCACATATTGAAAAAAAAGGTGTTACTTTCCGTACATTTGCACCTGCTGCAAGTAATGTTGCGGTAATCGGAAGTTTTAATAACTGGCAGCCACAGAATATGAATCGTGTGGCAGATGACAGACAATTCTTTGAACTCTTTGTAGAGAATGCCAAACCAGGCGATATGTATAAATTCCAGATAACTGCATCAAATGGTGTAATTGACCATTGTGATCCTTATGGTTTCGGAATGGAATTACGCCCTGATAGTGCGAGCATAATTCGCGATTTAGATGAATATAAATTCTCTGATGCTAAATGGTTGAAGAAACGTACTGATTTCAAGAAAGCACCTCTTAATATCTATGAGGTGCATCTTGGAAGCTGGCTGACTAATCCGGATGACGAGCATGGCTGGTTTACCTATGATGAAATAGCTCCTAAACTCATTAAATATATGAAAGAGAATGGTTATAACTGTCTTGAACTTATGCCTATAAGCGAACACCCATGTGATGAAAGCTGGGGGTATCAGAATACCGGCTTCTTCGCTCCAACAAGCAGATACGGAACCGCCACTCAGTTCCAGAAGATGATTGATTTATTCCATGCATCTGATATAGCTGTAATCGTAGATTTTGTTCCTGTCCATTTTGCTGTAGACGCTTACGCTCTTGCTAATTATGACGGAACAGCACTTTATGAATATCCTCATAATGATGTAGGTGTCAGTGAATGGGGAAGCTGTAACTTTATGCACAGTCGTGGAGAGGTGCGCAGTTTCTTAAACAGTGCTGCTGCTTACTGGCTCGATAAATACCACATTGATGGCCTTAGAATGGACGCAATCAGCCGAATCTTATATTGGCAAGGTGATGAGAACCGTGGTGTAAATGGTAATGCCGTAGATTTTGTTAAGACACTTAACAGTGGACTTAAAGACAGATTTCCTAATTGTATGCTTGCAGCGGAAGATTCTACTAACTTTAAAGATGTTACTAAATCTGTCAGAGATGGTGGCTTAGGTTTCGACTACAAGTGGGATATGGGCTGGATGAATGATACCCTTGAATATATGAAGCTTGATCCATTATTCCGTGGAGGAAGTTATCATAAACTTACTTTCAGTATGATGTATTACTATGATGCTAACTTCTTACTTCCTTTTTCACATGATGAAACAGTTCATGGCAAATGCACGATTCTTCAGAAAATGTTCGGTGAATACGAGATGAAATTTCCACAAGGTCGCCTACTTTATATGTATATGATGACACATCCGGGCAAGAAACTCAACTTTATGGGCAATGAACTCGGACAGCTTAGGGAATGGGACGAAAAACGTGAACAGGACTGGGATATTCTCAAATATCCAATTCATGATTCTTTTCATAAATATATACAAAAACTAAATAAAATATATATTGATAATCCTGCATTATGGGAAGAAGACTATGATAAAAATGGTTTTGAATGGATTGACTGTCATAGTGAAAGCGAATGTCTGTACTCTTACATTCGCCGCAGTCCAAAACAAAATATAATCGTAGCCCTTAATTTCTCAGGTGTTGCACAGAACTACACCCTTGATTTAAAAAAGAACGGCAAATACAGAGTCTTACTCAACTCTGACTATGATATTTATGGTGGTAATACTCCTGTAAGCCGCAAACAGTTATCTACTGTTTCTAAAAAACTTAACTTAGAACTTCCGGCTTTCAGCGGTATAATATTAGAAGAAGTTAAATAAATTATAAGTTGTTTATCAATCCAACTAACGTTCCTTATTTTTCAAGGCTTTCAGAGCCTCAAATCGTGAACTTGTATGTATTTTCCCTTGTTTTTGCCCTTATGGGTAACTTACAAGGGAAATCATTGTTTATTGCCCTGCAACCTTATCCACATATCAAAAGTTGCATCATCCATATTTTTTAATAATTGTTATCAACAGTACTCCCGTTAATTAATATTATCAACAAGTTTTTTGATTTTATCTACAAGTTTCTTGTGAAGATATGCATTTTATATTGCTTTCTTAGGCATAATTATGCTATAATTGTGTCAACGAAAGGAGTGAAGCATTATGCCACTTATTATGCCTATTAAGGATTTACGCAATACAACCGAGATTTCCAATATCGCACACAAGGAACAGGAGCCTATTTTTATTACCAAAAACGGATATAGCGACTTGGTTGTGATGAGTAGTGAATTATACGATAAATTTGCAAGAATGAATCGCATCGACCAGGCAATCTTCGAATCTGAGCAAGAAATTGCTAACGGTGCAGAAGCAGTTGACGCAGAAAAAGTTTTTGCAGAATTGGAGAAAAAGCATTTTGGATAAATACAAGGTAAAAGTCAACCCTAGAGCAATCCGTGAATTAGACCACATTTACGAATATATTGCAAATGAAAAACGCTCCGCGTGGATCGCACTGCGG
>NZ_JAOQJN010000003.1:30379-280330 GCF_025567085.1 Bovifimicola ammoniilytica
GATTCTTCACATTCCGTTGAACTATATAATTTTATATCATAACCGATTTTTGATTTTATTACAGTATGGTATTGAGAAGCAATTACTTCATATATATTTTCTTTCCTATACTTTTGACTACATATATAATCCATTATTATTTTTATATCTTCGCTTTTATCAAAAACAAAATACTGACGTTTATTATACGACTCAACCTCAATACATTTTATCTCGCTATAATCTATTTTCAGTTTATAATATTTAGGAAACAGTATATTTACACCTACAGGTATTACAATTATCAGTATTACTGCTAATACTATTAATATTGTCTTCCTTTTATTCTTGCTTATCTTCATACTAACTATTCCCTTCCATCCCAGCAATAAGTACATAACTTACTCTTGTCTATTCCTACTGACTCTATCATATCATCTAATCTATGATATCTAAGAGATGTGAATTTAAGTTCTTTTCTTATCTCTTCTATCATATTCTGATATCTTTCAGTTTCAGGATTAGTATACTCGTTAAGTACATTTTCAGCATTATCACCCTCTAAATTCTTAATAACTCGTCTTGTTATTAAGTCCATTTCTGAAGATGAACGTGAGAAATTAATGAATTTACAGCCATATACAAGTGGTGGGCAGGCAGGTCTTATATGTACCTCTTTAGCTCCGCTTGAATATAGGAATTCAGTAGTTTCTCTAAGCTGTGTTCCTCTTACGATAGAGTCATCTATAAGTAATAATCTCTTATCTTTAATTAAATCATGAACAGGTATAAGTTTCATTTTTGCAATCAGATTACGCTTACTCTGGATAGTAGGCATAAATGAACGTGGCCATGTAGGTGTATATTTAATAAATGGTCTTGAAAATGGAATTCCTGACTCGTTAGCATATCCTACCGCATGAGCTGTTCCTGAATCCGGTACACCTGCAACAATATCAGGCTCTACCTTATTCTTGTCATTCATATCACGTCTTGCAAGCATTGCTCCACAGTTATAACGCATTTTCTCAACACTTACGCCCTCATAGCTTGACGATGGATAGCCATAATATATCCATAAGAATGTGCAAATCTTCATATCTGTACCCGGTGCGCATACCGTTCGTACTTCTTCCGGTGTCATAATTACTATTTCGCCCGGACCTAATTCCTTATAATCCGTATATCCAAGATTCAGATAGGCAAATGATTCAAATGTAGCACAATATCCGTCCTCTTTCTTACCGATAACCGCCGGAGTTCTTCCTAATCTGTCTCTCGCTACAAATATGCCCTTAGGAGTCATAACTAACATAGTCATTGAACCATCTATTATCTCCTGTGCATACCTTATACCATCAATCATATTATCTTTCTGGTTAATAATAGCCGCCACGAGTTCAGTAGCATTAATATCTCCACCACTCATTTCTAAGAAATGCGAATTACCATTACTGAAAATCTTTTTAACAATTTCATCTGTATTATTAATTTTACCAACTGTTGTTATAGCATAGGTTCCATGATGCGAACGAACAATTAATGGCTGTGGTTCATAATCTGATATACAGCCAATTCCTAAATTACCTTTCATTTCATTTATCTCTTTATCGAATTTAGTTCTGAAAGGAGAATTCTCTATATTATGGATTGAACGATCAAATCCATTCTTGCCATATACAGCCATTCCACCTCTTCTTGTTCCAAGATGTGAATGATAATCAGTTCCAAAAAATAAATCAAATACGCAATCATTTTTCGATGCAACTCCAAAAAATCCGCCCATTACTTTTCCTCATTTCTGCGTTGTCTTTTATCACTAAAGGTTTCCGATAGCAACGCTTACCGGAAACCTGATTACTATAGAGTATATTATTATAAGAATAAATTATAAAAATATATTGTTACGCAAATAAATTATAAAATATATTATATATTCTTATATTTATAATTACACGTTGATTGTAGCTGTCATTCCAAGTATTTCCTTATTCTCTTCAAGAATTGGATTAATAACTTCACTTAAGAACTCATCAACCTGCTCTTTTGAACGTCCAACATACTTTGTTGGGTCCATTGATTTCTTCAAATCTTCAAGACTCATTCCGAATTTATCATCTGCTGCAATAAGCTCTAATAAATTGTTATCAAGTCCCTCTTCTTTAACATTCTTTCCTGCAATCATAGAAAGCTTACGAATCTCTTCGTGTAATTCCTGTCTGTCGCCACCTGCTTTAACTGCATCCATCATAATATTCTCAGTAGCCATAAATGGTAATTCAGCCATAAGTCTCTTCTCAATAACCTTAGGATATACAACTAAACCATCTACTACATTGAGATATAAGTCAAGTATTCCGTCGATTGCAAGAAATGCTTCAGGAACACTTATTCTCTTATTAGCAGAGTCATCAAGTGTTCTTTCAAACCACTGCGTTGCTGATGTAATTGCAGGATTAAGTGCATCTACCATTACATAATTAGCAAGTGATGCAATTCTCTCACTTCTCATAGGGTTTCTCTTATAAGCCATTGCAGATGAACCAATCTGATTCTTTTCAAATGGTTCTTCAACCTCTTTAAGATGCTGTAATAATCTTATATCATTTGAGAATTTATGAGCACTTGCTGCAATTCCTGCTAATACATTTAATACTCTTGTATCAACTTTTCTTGTATATGTCTGTCCTGAAACAGGCTGACATTTCTCAAATCCCATCTTCTTAGCTATCATAGGATCAATTTTTCTGATTTTATCCTGGTCACCCTCGAATAATTCAAGGAAACTTGCCTGTGTACCTGTTGTTCCCTTTGAACCTAATAACTTCATACTTCCGATAATATAATCAAGGTCTTCTAAGTCAACAACTAATTCATTCATCCATAATGTCGCACGTTTTCCAACTGTAGTTGGCTGTGCAGGCTGAAAATGTGTAAATGCAAGTGTTGGCTGTGCTTTATATGAATCAGCAAATTTAGCTAATTCAGCAATAACATTTATTAATTTCTTTCTGACCAATTTAAGTGCTTCAGTCATTACGATAATATCAGTATTGTCACCAACATAACATGAAGTTGCACCAAGATGGATAATTCCCTTAGCTTTTGGACACTGTACACCATATGCATAAACATGTGACATAACATCATGTCTTACTAATCTTTCTCTTTCCTTAGCAACATCATAATTAATGTCCTCTGCATATTCTTTTAACTCTGCAATCTGCTCATCAGTGATATTAAGTCCTAATTCTTTCTCTGTCTCTGCTAATGCAATCCATAATTTTCTCCATGTTCTGAATTTCATATCAGGTGAGAAAATATACTGCATTTCCTTACTTGCATATCGCTCTGACAATGGGCTTTGATACTTATCGTACATATTAGTTCTCCTTTTTCTTATACATATTAGTTAATCTATCTAAGGTATCTTTTCCTTAGTATTATATCAGCTAATGCCAATATTTTAAACACTTTTATGCTTCATATTCACCACGAATATCTTCCTTAGGTGGTTCTATAGGATACTTTCCATTAAAACATCCTGTACAAATAGGAAGTCCTTCCACCATCTGTGATAATCTGTCTATTTCTAGATAACCTAACGAATCCGCACCGATAATCTGTCTGATTTCTTCAATCGTTCTGTTATGCGCAATTAACTGTTCTTTACTTGGAATATCCGTTCCAAAATAACACTCATTTAAAAATGGTGGTGAACTTATTCTTACATGCACCTCTGTAGCACCTGCTTCCTTAAGCATTCCTACTATACGGTCACTCGTAGTACCTCTTACAATAGAGTCATCTATCATAATTACTCTTTTACCCTTAACTGCTTCTTTCAAAACGTTAAGTTTAACTCTTACACTTGATTCCCTGCTGCTCTGCTTAGGCTTTATAAATGTACGTCCGACATATCCGTTCTTAACAAATGCAGTACCATAAGGAATTCCTGATTCTAAAGAATATCCTAATGCTGCCGCATTTCCTGATTCCGGCACACCTACTACTAAATCAGCCTCTACAGGATGATCCATGGCAAGATATCTTCCTGCCATAATTCTTGAATGATATACTGAAATTCCATCAATTATACTGTCCGGTCTTGCGAAATAAATATATTCAAATATACATCTTGCTTCTTTCTCTTTAGGCAGACATAATGATGTATCAGATATTATCTTACCATCAGTAATAGTTACTATCTCACCAGGTAAGACATCTCTTACATGCTCTGCACCGATAGTATCAAGTGCACATGTCTCTGAAGCTAAAATATATGTATTATCTCTTTTACCAATGCATAATGGCTTAAAACCATATGGGTCTCTTGCACCTATTAATTTTCTCGGACTCATTACAATTAATGAATAAGCACCTTTTATCTTCTTAATAGTCTCTTTGACAGCTTCCTCAACCGAACCACATTTAATTCTGGCTCTTGCGATAAGATATGCTATAACTTCTGAATCTATTGTAGTCTGGAAAATAGCTCCGGTATACTCTAGTTCCTTGCGAAGTTCTAACGCATTAATAAGATTTCCATTATGTGCAAGTCCAAGAATACCTTTCACATAATTAAGTACCAATGGCTGTGCATTCTCTCTCGTACTGCTTCCTGCTGTAGAATATCTTGTATGTCCGACACCGATATTACCTTTTAATTTTTCAAGATTATCCGGCTGGAACACTTCATTTACAAGGCCCATATCCTTATAGACACTTACCTTGCCCTTTGGTCCCTCTGTATCACTTACAGCTATTCCGCAGCTTTCCTGACCTCTGTGCTGTAATGCAAATAAACCATAATAAATCGATGATGCCACATCATTGCCATCGAAATCATACATTCCGAATACACCACATTCCTCATGTAATGTATCGTCTGCATCCGGTGACATACAACAGTTACTAATTTCATGTATATTCTTCATACGGTCTGTACTCCTTTAAGTTTATTCTGTGAGCTTTTCTGAAATAAAATATATCTTATAGCCAAATATCGCATTAAATATGACATTATTCTATTGTCTTTTACAAAATAAATATATCTTAAAACCTTATGCTCTTAACTTATAAACCTAAATGCCTAATCATATTTCACTCTTACTAAACAAGGTAAATTATAATACAATACATACTTAAAATCAAATCAATTTTCCACATTGAATATTATTTGTATAACTTTGCAAAATTCTTGAATAATCAGATAATTACTTGTATAATATATCCAAGATATATTTGCAGCTGCGTCTGCAAAATGGAGCCAGTGTGAAAGAATTGTGCTGATGCACCAATTCTTTCGCCCCAAACTAATTGTTTCCGGGCGAAAACAATTAGTTTTATGGCAGATTAGAAATCGCATACGCGAATTTCTAATCGCCTCCTCGCGAACAAGTCGCTCAGAATGGAGAATAGTATGCCTGAAAAAGAAAAACGTCGTTATAAAAGAATGAATGTTGATTTAAAACTTAATATCTCAAAGTTATTTCATCAAGATAATGGAGTGATTGCCAATATTGATGCTCCAATTGAAGTTACTGATATCTCAAAAGGGGGTATCGGTTTCACATCTTCTGCAACACTTCCTACCGGATATTACTTCAATGCCAAAATCAAATTAGGTGGTGATGACTCTATATTATATACGGTTGTAAGAATCGTAAGAAGCCGCCTATGTGATAATGGACTTAAGAATTATGGTGCTGAATTTATAGGTCTTGCTCCTATACTTAATTATATCTTTGATGATTATGAAGCAACTTTGGATAATTCTAACAATTAATTAGACATCTTGTTTTACTCTGTATTTACTATTTATTATTAAAATCAAAAGTCAGAAAACTTTCCTTTTATTCAGGAAATTTTCTGATTTTTGATTCTATAACCATA
Source organism: Bovifimicola ammoniilytica (assembly GCF_025567085.1). Taxonomy (NCBI): domain Bacteria; kingdom Bacillati; phylum Bacillota; class Clostridia; order Eubacteriales; genus Bovifimicola; species Bovifimicola ammoniilytica. Next base: position 36,254 of record NZ_JAOQJN010000003.1, read on the forward strand.
TTATTTACCATAAGCGGATTTACAATAATTCCTTTAAAATTTTATTTATCATTCCCGGATTAGCTTTTCCCTTAGTAGCTTTCATAGCCTGACCTACTAAGAATCCAATCGCCTTGTCCTTACCATTATGATAATCCTCAACAGACTGTGGATTATTAGCCACTATTTCTTCAAGCATTTTTCTTAATCCTTCTTCATCATTGTCCATTTTTAAACCATGTTCTTCGATGTATACGTCAGGATCAATATCTTCAGTAAATACCTTCTCAAATACTTCTTTTGCTACTGAACTGTTAATTGTTCCGGCATCTATAAGTTTAATAAGTTTTGCAAGATTTACTGGTGAAAATGAAATTTCTTCAGCATCCATCTCATGCTCTTTAAGAAGTCTCATTGTCTCGCCCATAAGATAATTACTTACTTTCTTGGCATTCGCACCCTCACTTACTGTTTCTTCGAAAATATCTGCCAATTTCTTAGTTGCTGTAATAATTCCGGCATCATATTCAGGAATACCATATTCCTTAATATATCTTGCCATCTTCTCTTCCCTGAATTCTGGCTGACTGTCTTTAATACGTTTAAGCCATTCATCACTAATTACAATAGGTACAAGGTCTGGTTCAGGGAAATATCTGTAATCCTTAGCATCCTCCTTAGAACGCATTGGATAGGAATACTCTTTGTTATCGTCCCATCTTCTAGTCTCCTGTATTACTTTTTCACCTGATTCGATTAAATCAATCTGTCTTGCTCTCTCATTTTCAATTGCCCTTGAAATTGCCTTAAATGAGTTGAGGTTCTTCATCTCTGTTCGTGTGCCAAATTCTTTGGCTCCCATTTCCCTTACGGAAATGTTTACATCGGCACGCATTGAACCCTCGTTAAGTTTACAGTCAGATGCTCCAAGATACTGGATTATCATTCTAAGCTTCTCAAGATAAGAAATAACTTCATCTGAGGAACGCATATCAGGTTCTGATACTATTTCAATAAGCGGAACTCCTGACCTGTTATAGTCAACTAATGAGCAGTCCTCCCAATCATCATGTATTAACTTACCTGCATCTTCCTCCATATGAATCTCATGAATACCTACTTTTTTTCTTCCATTTTCACCATCTATTTCCACATAACCATTTCGGCAGATAGGAAGATATAACTGTGAAATCTGGTAGTTCTGTGGATTATCAGGATAGAAATAATTCTTTCTGTCAAATTTACAATATCTTGTGATGTCACAGTTAGTAGCAACGCCTACTGACATCGCATATTCCACTACCTGTTTATTAAGTACCGGAAGACTTCCCGGCATACCTGTACAAACCGGACATGTATGTGCATTAGGTTCGGCACCAAATGCAGTTGAACAGCCACAGAATATCTTCGTCTTTGTAGCTAACTCAACATGTACTTCAAGTCCAATAACTGTTTCATATACTTTACTCATATTAATCTCCATTTCTTCTTGCCTGTTCATAAGTATAAGCTGTTCTTATAAGGTTCTTCTCCTTAAAACAGTCACCTATTAACTGTAATCCGATTGGCAATCCCTTTGAATCTTTTCCACATGGAATGCTTATTCCCGGAAGTCCTGCAAGATTGACTGATATTGTATATATATCACCTAAATACATTTTAAGTGGATCTGAAAGGCTTTCTCCTAATTTAGGTGCTGTAGTCGGTGCAACTGGTCCTAATATAACATCATATTTAGCAAATGCATCATCAAATGCTTTCTTAATAAGAGCCTTAACTCTTAATGCCTTAAGATAATATGCATCATAGTAACCTGAACTTAACACGAATGAACCGAGCATAATTCTTCTCTTGACTTCTGTTCCAAAGCCCTCTGAACGGGTTTTCTTATACATATTATGCAAATCTGTAAATTCTTCTGTTCTGTATCCGTATTTAATTCCATCGAATCTCTCAAGGTTCGAGCTGGCTTCTGCTGCTGCAATTGTATAGTAAGCAGGTACTGCATATTCTACCAGACTTAAATCAAATTCTTCTACGATTGCACCTTTTCTCTTAAGAACCTCTGCTGCCTCTAATACAGCTTTCTTAACTTCATCATCTAAACCATCGCCGAAATAATCTCTTGGAATACCGATTCTCATACCTTTTACATCATTAACTAATGCTGATGTAAAATCTGTATCATCCCGTTGTATAGATGTTGAATCTTTAGTGTCATGTCCTGATATAACCTCAAGTATTGTTGCACAGTCTGTTACATCTTTACATAAAGGTCCAATCTGGTCTAGAGATGAACCATATGCAATCAGGCCATAGCGTGATACCGTCGAATAAGTAGGCTTCATTCCTACTACACCACAATATCCAGCCGGCTGTCTTATTGAACCACCTGTATCTGAACCTAATGCATAGAAGCACTCTTTCGCAGCTACTGCGGCCGCTGAACCACCTGATGAACCTCCCGGTACATATTCAGGATTACATGGATTCTTAGTAACTCCATATGCTGATGTCTCTGTCGTTGAACCCATTGCGAATTCATCCATATTTGTTTTACCGATTATTACAGCTCCGGCTTTCTCTAATTTTTCCACCGCCTCTGCCGAAAATGTTGGAACAAAATTATTAAGAATCTTTGATGCACATGTTGTAAGCATATCCTTTGTACACATATTATCCTTTATGGCTACAGGTACTCCGGCAAGCGGACCGTCTAATTCACCTGAATCAATCTTAGCCTGTACATCTTCTGCCTGTTTTAATACTTTTTCTTTATCAATGGTAATATAGCAATGATAAATATCTTCTTTCTTATCAATTTGTTCTAATACAGCTTTAGCGGCTTCTAAAACAGTTACTTCTTTATTCTTAATTTTCTCTGCAAGCTCTGTTGCAGTATAATCTAAAATACTCATCTCTACACTAAGCCTCACTTCCGATTAATTTACTCAAATGTTTTTGGTACATTAAACATTCCATCTTTTTCTTCAGGAGCATTCTTAAGTATATTATCTCTGTCATCTCCATTCGTAACCACATCTTCACGAAATACGTTATTAACTGGAAATACATGGCTCATAGGTTCTACACCCTCTGTATCTAACTCATTTAATTTATCAATATAATTAAGCATATTAGCCATATCTTTCTTGGCCTGCTCTTTTTCCTCTCCACTAAGTTCTAACTTAGCAAGAATACCAACATAATCAATCGTTTCATCTGAAATTACGTTTGCCATATTAACCTCCATTTCACAGACGTTTACGTCGAAGGAATCGCGAGCAAAATTTCAGATTTTGCTCTGCGATAATATTACTTTGCGACACCTGCTGCACAAAGTAGCCTCCACTTCTAATCTCTTACTTTAATATGAACTTCTCTTAACTGCTGTTCTGTTACCTCATTTGGTGCGCCACACATCAGATCCTGTGCAGTTCCACTCATTGGGAATGGAATAATCTCTCTAATATTCTCTTCATTTCTAAGAAGCATAATCATTCGGTCAACACCAGGTGCCATTCCTGCATGTGGTGGTGCTCCGAACTGGAATGCATTATATAAAGCTCCGAATTTGCTCTTTAGAACTTCTTCATTATATCCTGCTATTTCAAATGCCTTAACCATTATCTGCATATCATGATTTCTAACTGCACCAGATGACAATTCCACTCCATTACATACAATATCATACTGATATGCTAAAATGTCAAGTGGGTCTTTAGTATTTAATGCCTCAAGTCCTCCCTGTGGCATTGAAAATGGGTTATGTGTAAAACCGATTTTCTTCTCTTCTTCATCATATTCAAACATAGGAAAATCATTTATATAGCAGAAACGATATGAATTTTTCTCTATTAAATCAAGTTTTTCGCCTAATTCTGTTCTAATCTGTCCTGCATACAGATTAGCTCTTGCTTCTCTGTCTGCTATAAAGAAAATTGTGTCTCCTGCTTCTAATCCGGCATAATCTAATAATTCTTTTTTCATCTCATCAGGAATGAATTTATCAATAGGACCTTTATAAGATAAATCTTCTTCTACTTCAAGATATCCAAGTCCGCCCATTCCTATTGATGTTGCAAATTTGAGTAATTTTTCATGAAAACCTTTAGACATATCTGCGTGAACCTTAATTGCTCTTACTGTCTTTTTATGAAATGGCTTGAATGTACATCTCTGGAAGAATTCTGATACATCTATTATTCTTAATGGGTTACGAAGATCCGGTTTATCAGTACCAAATTCTAACATAGCCTGTTTATAGCTGATTATAGGATATGGTGCTTTAGTAACCGCGTAGCCTTCTGGTGCAAATTTCTCAAATGTAGCTGTTAAAACTTCTTCACCTACTTTGAATACATCTTCCTGAGTAGCAAAACTCATCTCGAAATCTAGCTGGTAGAATTCTCCCGGCGAACGGTCTGCTCTTGCATCTTCATCTCTAAAACATGGTGCAATCTGGAAATATTTATCAAAACCTGACACCATCAAAAGTTGTTTATACTGCTGTGGTGCTTGTGGTAATGCATAAAATTTACCTTTATATTTTCTGGATGGAACAATATAATCTCTTGCACCCTCTGGAGATGAAGCACATAAAATAGGTGTCTGTATCTCTAAAAAGCCCATTTCTGTCATCTTATCTCTTAAGAATCTTATAACATTCGAACGGAAAATCATATTGTCTTTGACTTTCTGATTTCTCAAATCAAGATATCTGTATTTTAATCTTAAATCCTCCCTTGTCTCTTTAGAAGTCTGTATCTCAAATGGAAGCTGTGCATATACTTTACCAAGTATATCAATTGAATGTGCCTCTACCTCAATTGTACCTGATGGAATCTTTGGGTTGTATGTCTCTTCATCTCTTTTTTCCACAAGTCCCTCAATAGATACACAATCTTCTTTCACAATACCATGTAATAAATCTGTATTTCTAAGTACTACCTGTACCACACCATACATATCCCTCAAATCTATAAACGATACTCCACCATGATCTCGGATATTCTCTACCCAGCCTGCAATTCTTATCTCTTTACCAATGTCTTCTTCTTTCACATTGTTCAATGTCACATCTCTGTAAATGCCTTTTTCTTTCATACTGACCACTTTCCTTTCTTTCACTTAATTCACCAAATTTTCTTATACATATAATTCCGGGTTAAATATAGAAATATTTTTAATATTTTGTAAATCTTTATATATCCTGACATCTTCTAATCATTTATCAGAACATAGAAAAACCCCGGAATATAATTAAATATTCCGGGGACGAATTATCACAATCCGCGGTACCACCCACGTTCAAGAAAGTTATCTTTCTTACTCTCATAACACTTAACGCGTGTAAACGTATCTACCTACTGCATTGTTCAGTAAATCTACTCCAGAGTGTTCCAGTTCAACGTTCCATTGAATAATGCTCTCAGTCGATGGCATCATATTCCTGTCAAGTCCCATTTGTTCCAGTCTCTTTCACAGTATTTATATATTTATTATAGAGCATTCACATTGTTTTATATGAAAAATACAGAGAATTTTTCGATATAAAATAATAAAGAATGTCGCTTGCGACATTCTCCGCCTGTGGCGGGTTGCGATAGCAACATTTTCTGCTCCGCCGCAGTGCGATCCTCGCGTAGCGTTTTTTGCTTACCAGGACAATTTCAACGAAATTTCCTGGTAAGCAAAAAGGGCATTCTGAATAAATCAGAACGCCTTTGCTCTTTCTCAAATATAAAACAAAAAGTATTGATTGTCAAGCACTATTTTTATCACTTTTAATTATACATAAAACTTATTTATAAAGTTGCCAGAATCCATAAATGCGAAAGTTCCATATATAGCACTAACTTTCATCATTTTTAATATCGGCTGAATCTTCTCATAGCATCTTTTTCCCACATTTCGCTGCTGCTCTCGAAATCATCTTCATCATCATCTAATGCAAGCTCATCTAATCCACTAAACAAATCATCTATATCATTTTTCTTAGACTTAGTTTTATTCTTATCGGATGTATTGCCTGTCTTATTCTTAGTACCTGTTTCTTTCATAACATTATCTGAAATGTTATGTTTAACTTCGCTTACATCATAGTCAGCAATTTCATTAGGGATATTGCTTTTTGTATCAGGCTTTGGCATCTCTAATACAATTCGCTTAACAACTCTGTTTTTTTCTTTCTTACCTGCTGTCATCTTAATGTCAGTAATCTTTTCTTCTGTATCAAATGATTCTCCACTTTCATAGAGTTCATTTTCTAATTTATCAATCTCCACATCAAGCATTGTGATTGTATCATTCATTCTCTTAAGCTCTGCTGCCACCGGGTTTTTAATCTTGAGTTTATCCGCAAGTGGTTTAGAATACTTAGTGTCTGAATTGACAAACAAGTCAAATCCCTTAACCAGAAACAGAACAAAGCTTCCTATAAATACTATCATTACAAAAGGACTTAGAAATCTTCCCATTCCTGCTATAGTTACATGTTTCGTATTATGCATCATTGATACGAGAACTACATAATGAAACAGAAATGATATAGCTGCAACCATTCCACTCTTTTTAACTATCTCGATCTGTTTCTCATAATCTGTTGCTAACACTTTTCTCTCGTGCTTTTTGTCTTCACTTTCTTTTTGTAAGGTCTTCAATCTCTTCTTAATATCACTACTATTCATAACTAAACCTCCATTTAGTATACATACCAGATTATTATTTTAGCACATATATCTAAAATTATCCATATTTTATGAAAACTATTACAAATTTTATAGTTATTTCTTAGATTCTGTCTTGAATTTCTCGCTGATTTTCTCTGCTATTTCATAAAGTAGTCTGAATACAGATTCAGATGCAAATGAAAATACTACGAATAAAAGTATACATATCTTAGACATTCCATTTAATGCAAATATATCACCAAGAAAGATGCTGCATAATAACAATCCTGCAATATTACCGGCTATTACTGCTATTCTATATCTGTTTAGTGGAACACTTATCTTACTTAGAATCATAAATCCAACAATTGCTAATAACATTGTTGCTGCTGTTGCAATATCAGCAGATGGAAGCTTGAATACTTTACCACAGACAACAAGTGCTGCTACAGCAAAGAAGTCTGTAAGTCCTGCCGGCAATGCTTTTATAAACACATTCCTTAAGAATTTACCCTCTATACGCTTCTTATTAGCCTCCATTGCAAGCAAGAATGCAGGAATACCAATATTAAACATACTTATAAGTGAAATCTGCGATGGCTCTAATGGATAAGTAATCATAAATACTGCTGAGAATATTGACATCAGAAATGAGAATATATTCTTAACAAGGAACAAGCTTGCCGAACGTTGCACATTGTTTACGACTCTTCTTCCCTCTAATACTACTGATGGCATCTTAGAGAAATCTGACTCTAATAATACAACCTGTGCTGACTGTGCCGTTGCTTCACTTCCCGATGCCATTGCAATACTACAATCTGCATCTTTCATTGCTAAGATATCATTTACACCATCACCAGTCATTGCAACCGTATGACCTTTATTCTGCAATGCATGTACAAGCTGCTGTTTCTGTTTTGGTGTTACACGACCAAATACATTATATTCATTAACCGCATTTACAAAGTCCATATCGTCCTTTAACTCTCTTGCATCGATATATTTCTCTGCACCATCAATTCCTGCTTCTTTGGCAATCTCTGATACTGTTCCCGGATTATCTCCTGAGATAACCTTTATCTGTACATTTTGCTGTTTGAAATATTCAAATGTTTCCTTAGCCTGTTCTCTTATCTTATTAGATAGAAATACAAGTGCATATGGAACTACTTCTTCTGTTAATGCTTTACCATCAATTTCTCCATAGTATTTGCCAAATACTAATGTTCTTAATCCTTTTTTAGAATATCTCTCTATAAGTTCTCTATAAGTTTCATATTCATCACGAAGTACCATTTCAGGTGCACCAAGAACAAACACTTCATCAGCATATGTAACACTTGAATACTTGAATTCTGATGAAAATGATGTGTAGCTTAATGCTTTACGATTAGTTGTATTCTTAAAATATTCTTTCATTGCTGCCATTGTAATGTTATCAGCAGTCATATTTTCTACGAAATCTGATATTATCTCGATAGTTGTCTCTTCCCTGCCAAACATCTCGTTTATAGCTTCGATGCCATGGACTTCCATCTTATTTTCCGTAATTGTACCTGTTTTATCCACGCATAAAACATCTACTCTTGCTAAAGTCTCAATACTCTTCATATTGTGAAGTAATACTTTCTCCTTAGCAAGTCTTACTGTACTCATGGCAAGCGCAATTGTAGTAAGTAAATATAAACCCTCAGGAATCATACCAATGACTGCTGCCACCATTGATACTATACTTTCTGAAAAGCTTTCACCATTCACAAAATATGCCTGGTAATATAGCACTATACCTATTGGAATAATCGCAATACCAACCCACATAATCAATTTATTAATTGATTTAATCATTTCTGACTGTTCGTTCTTCTTGCCTTTTTTAGCTTCTAAAGTAAGCTTTGAAATATATGATTCTTCTCCGACTTTTTCAAGTTCAGCATAACATTCACCAGATATAACAAAGCTTCCTGACATTAATTTGTCGCCTTTATTCTTCTCTATCTCGTCTGATTCACCTGTAAGCAATGACTCATTTGCCTGCACACAACCCTCAATAACTACTGCATCAGCAGGAATCTGGTCTCCTGCCCGAAATATTACTAAATCGCCCTGTACTAACTCTTCTGAAGCTACCTTTACTTCTTTACCGTCTCTTATCGCTGTCGTATGCGAAGCATTTAACAGATTCATCTTTTCTAATACATTTCTTGCCCTGATCTCCTGAATAATACCGATGAGCGTATTACCCACTACAACCGGAAGAAATGTAAGACTTCTAAATGAGCCTGCCACACATACTAACACAGATAAAATCATAAATATAACATTAAAATATGTAAAAAGGTTATCCATTATAATCTGCTTATTTGTTTTCGCGCCCGAATCTACAGCACGATTTACAAGGCCCTGTTCAATCTTTTCTTCTACCTGCTCTCTAGTCAATCCATTCATAACTTGTTTTTGCCTTTCATATATTTATTTTCATATACTTATTACATTGTTTTGTAAAATATATAATTCTTTTGCATTTGTTTCAAATATTAACATTCATTATAGCTAATGTCAACGTACTGCCCCTTTTACCAAAATATGAAAAAAGAGCCGATTTACTGTAAAATCAGCTCTTTTTTAGGAGTTTATCGCAAATACTAAATTATTGTAAATTTTTCATTAAATAAATTTTATATTTACATTTTTTTAATTCTGTCTAATGCTTCTAATGTATTCTCATAACTTCCAAATGCTGTAAGTCTGAAGTAACCCTCACCACTTGGTCCGAAACCTGAACCCGGTGTACCTACAACATTAGCTTTCTCTAATAACATATCAAAGAATTCCCATGAAGTCATATTGCCCGGTGTCTTTAACCATATATATGGTGCATTAACACCACCTGAAACTGAATATCCTGCCTCTGCAAGTCCCTTGCGTATAATCTTTGCATTATTCATATAGTAAGCAACCTGTTCGCCTGTCTGTTTCTTTCCCTCAGGACTATACACAGCCTCTCCTGCCCTCTGGATAATATATGGTGCTCCGTTGAATTTTGTTCCATGTCGTCTTGCCCAGAGACTATGTAATGTAACTCCATTACTCTTAAGTTCCTTAGGAATAACTGTAAATCCAAGTCTTGTTCCTGTGAAACCTGCATTCTTAGAAAAGCTTCTAAGTTCGATTGCACATGCTTTAGCACCATCACATTCGTAAATTGTATGTGGAACATTTTCCTCGGAAATATATGCTTCATATGCAGCATCATAGATAATAACTGCACCAATCTTTAATGCGTAATCAACCCATTCCTGAAGTTTATCCTTAGTGATTGTTGCACCTGTAGGATTATTAGGAAAACAAAGGTAGATAATGTCAGGTTCTTCACTTGGTAATTCAGGAGCAAAACCTGTCTCTGCTGTGCAAGGCATATAGATTACATTACTCCATTTCTGTTCTGCTTCAATGTAATCACCTGTTCTTCCTGCCATCGCATTTGTATCTACATATACAGGATATACAGGATCACAAACTGCTATTTTATTATCAACTGAAAATATATCTCCAATATTTCCTGAATCACTCTTTGCGCCATCACTTACAAATATTTCATCTACAGCGATGTCCACGCCTCTTGCCTTATAGTCATTATCGGCTATAGCCTGTCTTAAGAATTCATATCCAAGGTCAGGTGCATATCCTTTAAAAGTTTCTGCCTTACCCATCTCATCTACTGCACTATGTAATGCATCAATTACCGCAGGAGCAAGTGGAAGTGTAACATCACCGATACCAAGACTTATAACTTTCTTATCTGGATGTGCTGCTTTGAACTCTCTTGATTTTCTGCCTACTGTTGAAAATAAATAGCTTCCCGGTAATTTCAAATAGTTATCATTAATTTTAAACATTTTAATCCTCCATTCCAATTCTTTATGTTAATGCATAATCTGCAATACCATTTGTGCTGTTTCTACCATATTTGTACCACTATCCATACTATTCTTCTGTATGTACCTGTGTGCTTCTTCCTCAGTCATATTTCTATTCATCATTAATACTTTCTTGGCTTCTTCTATAATGGCTTTCTGCGCCACATTTCTCTCTTTAGGCTTTTGCTTTCCTTTTTTCTTAATTCGCTCTAATGCCTGTGCCATCATTTCTAAAGTATTAAGTAAATCATATGATTTAAGAGGCATTTCCACACTTACGACACCGTCAGGAATTCCCTCTTCTAATTTGGCTCTTGAAGCAACTAATAGCATTTGGAAAGTAGATCCTAATTCCTGATATAATTCTGTATAAACCATATCATTAAATTTGTAACCGCATACTATAATCCCATAGTCTATATTATCCATAAAAGACATCGCTTGCGAACCAGAAGTACATACAATCGAAACCTTATAACCATTTCTGACTAACAGATTTCTTATGCCCTGACCATCAGTGAGTTTCGGAAAAACCACCAATATATCTATCATGCTTTCACCTCCAGTTTCAGTTTGGTATTCGCTTTAGAAATATTGCACTTTAGAACTTATGCAGATATTCTTCGATTTCCCATTCTGTAACCTGGGTTCTGTACGCCTGCCACTCTTTCTTCTTCGCATTTATATAATTTGTGGAAATATGTTTGCCTAACACATTCTGTACAAATTCATCATTTTCAAATTTCTCAATGGCATCACAAAGGTTTTCAGGAAGATGCTCTATTCCGTCCTCTTCTTTCTCAGCTAATGACATCTCAAATATATTCTTATCAACACTTGCAGGTGGTGTTAAATTATTCTTAATTCCATCAAGTCCTGCTGCTAAACATACAGCTAATACCATATATGGGTTAGCTGTTGGATCAGGACATCTGAGTTCTATTCTTGTTCCCTCACCTCTTGGTGCAGGAATTCTTATCAAAGGACTTCTGTTAGTAGTTGACCATGCAATATAAACTGGTGCTTCATATCCTGGAACAAGTCTCTTGTATGAATTAACAAGTGGATTAGTAATAACTGTCATTCCCTTTATATGCTTCATAATTCCTGCCATAAAGCTATATGCCTCTTTACTTAATCCCTTCTCATCATTTGAATCATTAAATATATTCTTACCATCTTTATTAAGTGACATATTTATATGCATTCCTGAACCATTTATTCCTGACTTAGGCTTTGGCATAAATGTTGCATGTAAACCATGTCTTTTAGCGATTGACTTAATTGTAAGCTTAAATGTCATAATATTATCAGCGGTAACTAATGCGTTATCGTATTTGAAATCTATCTCATGTTGTGCAGGTGCAACTTCATGATGAGATGATTCTACTTCAAATCCCATTGATTCAAGGTTAAGAACCATATCACGTCTTGCATTCTCCCCTAAATCAATTGGTCCTAAATCAAAATATCCTGCCTTCTCATGTGACAATGTTGTAGGATTACCATTGTCATCTGTATGGAATAAGAAGAATTCACATTCAGGTCCTGCCTCAAATGTATAACCCATATTTTCTGCTTCTTTTAAGACTTTCTTAAGAACATATCTTGGGTCCCCTTCAAATGGTGTTCCATCAGGTCTGTATATATCACAAATGAATCTTGCCACCTTGCCCTGCTGAGGTCTCCATGGAAATATTGTAAATGTATCAAGATCAGGATATAAGTACATATCTGATTCCTCAATTCTTGAAAATCCCTCGATAGATGAACCATCAAACATACATTGATTATTCAATGCTTTTTCTAACTGGCTCACTGTAATGGCAACATTCTTCATTGTTCCAAACATATCTGTGAACTGAAGTCGGATAAATTCCACATCTTCCTCTTCAATCATATTCATTATTTCCTGTTTAGTATACTTCATCGCACTTTCCTCCATTTACACATATTATACATAAAATTAAAATATTTTCGCTATGTACTTCATATTCATCAGGATTGTGTATATTCTTCGCACAAAACAACTACAAACAATCCGTTTAAACCTAATTCCGGTATTTAATATCTTAATATTCTAATGTATTAATATACCTGGATTCTATTATATTTATTTATAGAAAAGGCGCTCTCCTCCCTTGAAGAGAACGCCATTGTTCATTAACAGAATATCAATATTCTTCTAATTTGTCAAGGCTGTATGTTTCAGAATTTTTACTATTGAATACATATTATCATTTATCTGATTAAAAATTATACTTCATTAAATATGTAACAAATCATAGCTTATATATTTTCATTTACTTTAGAAATATTCTTTGCTATAATGATTATGATGTTTTATAAAAATATTATAAATATATGGAGGTCTTTAAAATGAAACAAAACAAAAGTACATTGATTTCATTAATTCTTGGAATCATATCAGTGTTATTTGCATTTCTCACAATTATTATGTATATAGTTGTTAAGCGTGAAGCATGGGATTATGTTATAGAACTATTCTCATTAATCGCATTGGGCGGTCTGCTTGCATTAATAATTCTTAATATGTTAAATATTAAATTTAACCATCTATTATTCTTTATTCCTCTTGGGGTAGTTGCCATTGCATACTTATTATCAGGAATTAGATCTTTAATAAATATCGGAGATGCTTATGAAACTTTAAGATATTCATATTTCACAAGTTTCATTAACTCAATTTTATCTATCGGATTATTAATTTCAATGGTATACGGCTTATATAAAATGGGTAATAAAAAAGTATTTTTCATTATCCCTATTTCTTACATAATAATAAGCAATGTATTCAGTTTCTTATATTCCTTTAACCAGGTTATATTCTCATTCTTCACAGTTACTAAAACCAAATATGCTCTTGTATCATTCTTCGATTTAATTTCGGTTATTTCATTCTATGTAATTTATATAATTTTCTTTGTAAAGAATAATTCAGAGAATAAATAACTTAAGCATACACTTAGGCGAGATGTCCGTCTATGACACACACTTTCATAATTACTTTATCTAGTGCAAGTAAATGTCATAGACGGACATCTCGTTTTAAGTGTATGGCATTGAATGAACTCAAATAATCAAAAGAGCCGAAAAAGATATCTACAGATTAGCAATTCTTGCAAAAGTTTCTATATTTATATATGCAAATTTACTTAATACAGACGGATATTTCTATCTACTTATATTATCGTATTGTGACTTTTATATCCCTCTCCTATAATCTCGTTTGCAGAAGTAATTATCATAAATGCATCACTATCTGTCTCATCTACAATCTCCTTTGCTTTCGGTAATTGCGGTTTTCTTATTGCACACATTATCACACGTTTCTCCTTGTTCTTATACGCACCATATCCTTTCAGATATGTTACACCTACCTCTAATTCACCTAATAGCCTTTCCACCAGTTCATTTTCACTTTTCTCAGACTTAGAGATAATATATAAAAGCTTTGCTTCATCTTTACCATATAGTACAAAGTCTAAAACTGTTGAAGTTATAATTACTGTAAGTGCCGAATAAAGTCCTGCGTTAACATTTCCAAATATCAGCACATACGCAATTACAACGATTCCATCTACTGTCAGAAATATCCTTCCTGTCTTAATATGTGGGTGCCTTATTTTCACTAATCTGACTACAATATCTGCGCCACCTGTCGTAGCACCCTCTTTAAATATTATTCCAATGCTTAGTGCTACAAGTCCGCCGCCTGCAAGTGCCGCCATTAAAAGATCGTCTGTCATTCCACCATATAACGAAAAAATATTCATAAATATTGAAGATACAACTATCACATATATTGTCGTAAGCAGAAATCTTATTCCGAATTTCCAGATACTTATAAGTAATAATGGAATATTTATCATAAATACCAATGTACCTATTTCTACACCTGTAAGTCTGTTTAGAATTATGGCCGTTCCCGAAACTCCTCCCGGAACAAGGTTATTAGCATCAAGAAACAAACTTACTCCTACTGCATACATTATAGCTGCTACCGTAATCTTAATATATTTTATCATACTCACCACATTTCAAAGAAATTAGATAATACATATTGTGTACGTCATTAATATTTTTATACAGCATATAATTATAAAAAGCTGCGGAATGGAGATTAGTGTGGAAAAACGTAATATTTATTTAAGTTTAATACTTCTTCTAACTTTATTATCTGCAATATTTATATATCAGATTTCCATAAGCAACACTATACAGACGAATATTTCAAAGATTAAAAGTAATTCAAGTAACAAGCATGCAAATAGTTCCCTTTCAGATAGTTCTTCATCTGATACTTCACAAACGAATAACACAGATAAAGTTAAAAAAATCGCCATTACTTTTGATGACGGACCGCACCCAGAATATACCCTTAAATTACTTGATGGATTAAAGGAAAGAAATGTTAAAGCAACATTTTTCGTAATTGGAGAAAATGTTTTGAATAATCCCAATATGATTAAAAGAATGGCTGAGGACGGTCATCTGATTGGAAATCATACATACTCACATGTACAATTGACCTGTATCTCAGAAGAAAAAGCCATTACAGAAATAAATAAGACATCTGAACTCATAACTACCTATGCAGGTGTCTCTCCTAAATATATCAGACCACCTTATGGTATGTATTCAGATGCCTTAAAACGTGAAACTAATCTCACTCCCGTATTATGGACAGTTGACCCAAGGGACTGGAGTGTTCTTAATACTGATTCTGTTGTTAAACATGTATTAAAACGTGCCAAAAGTGGTGACATTATTCTATTACATGATATATTTGATACCTCTGTTGAAGCCGCATTTCAAATCATCGATGCACTTAAAGCAGAGGGATATGAATTCGTTACTGTCGATGAATTCATTAAAGTTAATTAATCTATTGCTGTTTACTGATTCTGCTAACCATAGCAGTTAATAATTTAACTGAATTCTCAATTGCCATTGCTTCAAATGTCGGATAATCCATATGTGCACTGTCATCTGCTTTATCCGATATTGCTCTTATAATAAGAAATGGAATGTTGTTAAGATATGCAGCCTGTGCAATTGCAGCACCCTCCATCTCTGTACAATATCCGTCAAAATTATCGACAAGCCAATCTTTCTTCTCTTTACCTGATATGAACTGGTCTCCGCTTAATACTCTTCCTGTGAATACATTTATTCCATCAAGAACTTCCTTACATGATTCCTCTGCTATCTTAATGAGGTCTTTATCTGCCTTAAATGTTGAACAATCCATTCTTGGAATTACGCCGATAGGATCACCAAATGCCGATGTATCCATATCGTGTTGCAATGCATCTTCTGATAATACTATATCTCCAATGTTAATCTCTGCATTTAAAGAGCCTGCAATTCCTGTATTAATTATTGCTGAAACCTTATAAATGTCTGCTAAAATCTGCGCACATATTCCAGCATTAACTTTACCGATTCCTGAACGTACAACTACAACATCTAAATCTTGTAATTTACCCTCATAGAAGTCCATTGAAGCAATTCTTTTAATCGTAACGTCTGATAGTTTCTCCTTAATCTTACTAACTTCCTCATCCATTGCTCCGATAATTCCGATAACTTTATATTTACTCATAAATTCCTCCATATTGTTTATTCAGGATATACTAAATGTTTCTCATCAATATTTCTAAGTGTATTATCTAAGAATCTCTTAGCTACATATTTAGCCATAGGTAAATTCATATCGAGATAATTTCCACAATCTCTTGCTGATGCACCCGGTACATCTCCCTCAAATCCACTCATAAACTCATACATTTCTGTTACAAGGTCTACGATATCCTTTGATTCTAAATTACCTGCAAGAATAAGATAAAAACCTGTTCTGCAGCCCATTGGTCCAAAATAAATTACTTTATCACTATATTTCTCGTGATTTCTTAAAAATGTAGCGCCTAAATGCTCTAATGTATGAACTTCTGCTGTATTCATAACCGGCTCATAATTAGGTCTTGTCATTCTTATGTCAAATGTTGTAGCAACTTCACTTCCTATGTAATCTCTTCTTGATACATATATTCCCGGTTCTAATTTTAAATGATTAATGGTAAAACTTGCTATTTTCTTCATAATTTCTCCATTCTTCGCATATATTTAATTTTTAATGACTCTATCATCATATTATATAGTATACCTTGAAATCAGCTGTTTAACAAGATGCTCTATAAATTTAACAGATTGGTAATATAATTTTGACAAGTTATATTTATATTTATTGACTAATATTAATATAATAGGTTATACTTATTTATTAGAAAATATTTCCTTTGGAAATTAGAAATGGAGATTCAAAATGCAGATTAATAATTTACCTAAAGACCCTGTTATGCTTTTAAGTTATGTTAACACACAGCTAAGAGATAATTATTCAGACCTTACAGAGTTTTGCGTTGCAAACAACATAGACATTAATGACGTTGTCGGAAGATTAAGAGCCATTAATTATTCTTATGACCCAGCAACTAACCAGTTTAAGTAGTTATTTAAAACAAGGCTATATCTTAGGAGATACTAAGATGTAGCCTTGTTTTTATTCTATATATTTTCAAGTCAGCTTTCTATTCAACCCAGTATACTCTGCCATCTTTTCTTGCAGCAGCCTCAGGTATCTCACCATCAATATAACCAACGGCACAATGTCCAATTCCTGTCCATTCTCCCTCGATTCCAAGTTCTTTTAATAATTCCTTGTATTCAGGAAGTTCAAATTCTTCTTTTGCTCTGTGAATCCAGATACTTCCAAGATTAAGCGAATGAGCCGCAAGCATCATATTTCCCATTACAAGACTTCCATCATAAATGCCTGTTGGCCAGTTCTTATCTGCTAAAACAATCAATATAACAGGTGCACCATAAAATGGGTCAAAATCTTCCTGCCAGCCGCCAATTTTAGAATTTACTGCTGATATTTTATCTCTTAATTCTTTATTAGTTACTGCAATAGTAATAGTTGACTGTTTTCCTTTACCATTTGCGGCATACAAACCAGCTTCAATAATCTGGTTTATATCTTCCTTAGATGGCATATCAGGTTTAAATTTACGGATACTACGACGTTCTTCCATTGCTTTAATTACTTCGTTCATATATTTTAATCCTCCATTTTGTATTTATTTCTAATCAACACTATAATACCACTATTTTACTTTTTTCACACTAATTTCATATATAAAAGTAGATAAGGATTACACTCCTCATCTAACTTTTTTCTGAATGATAACATTTTACGTTTTCTTTGTAAATATATTTACGTTGATTATATCACCTTATCCAAATTTTCTTAAAATTTATTATTCTATTTTTATTTTTTAAACTATCACTTTAAATTTTACTTGACAAAGTTTAAATCTTTGCATATAATTTCACTATCAAGTTAAATTTTTAAAGTAACACTTTAAATTTTATAAATCAGGAGGATTATTATATGAATAACACAAACATCAAAGAACTTGACAACAGCTTGTCAATAGAACGAATATTTACAATAGTAATATTTATAGCTGTATTAGTTACTGCTTTCATATGCCTTTTCGAGTTCTTTCTATACAAAGATATTACTGATTTAAAACATGGTTTATATTCGATATTTGCAGCAATTATTTCAGGTCTCTTAACTTTAATTTTTCAAGATATCCACAAGAAACAGACACCATTTACCAAGTCGGTAATTATTAAACTTCAATGTATGGCCGTTATCACTATGCTTGCAGGTGTTATGCCAAGTGTTATTTCTAAATGTGTTTCAATGATGCTCGAACATACTAACTCGATAACTTTTAATTTATCTTTAGGAAGTGAAACAACATTTATTTTACTAATCGGTACAATTATTGGAATTGTCTCTGAAATTTTTAAATATGGTGCAAAACTTCAGGAAGATATCGATAGTATTGCATAACAGGAGGTAGAAAATGGCAATAATTGTTCGATTAGACAGAATGATGGCAGATAGAAAAATGTCTTTAAACGAATTAGCTGACAAAATAAATATGACTAATGTCAATCTTTCGAATCTTAAAACAGGTAAAATGAAAGGTATTCGCTTTGAAACTATGAATTCCATTTGTAAAGCACTTGATTGTCAACCTGGTGACCTTTTTGAATACATTGATGAAGAATAAGTAAAAAATAAGAGTGCATTTCTGCACTCTTATTTTTTATAAGTTATAGGACAAAACGTGTTGATACGAAGAGTCGATGAGAAATTCGCGTAGGCGATTTCTCATCTGCCATAAAAACTATTTGCTTTCGCTTAGAAACAAATAGCTAGTATTTTACTGCCTATAGTATTTAAGGAAATCTTCAAGGTTTTCCATTGCATCTTTTAATATTTCGATTCTTGGAAGATATACAACTCTGAAATGGTCTGGCTCTTTCCAGTTAAAGCCGCCGCCATGAATAATAAGAATCTTCTTTTCTTTTAATAAATCTAAAGCAAACTTCTCATCATTTACAATGTTAAACTTCTTAGCATCTATTTTAGGGAAAATATAGAATGCTGCTTTTGGTTTTACTGCGCTGATACCAGGTATATCATTCAATGCCTTGTAAATATATTCTCTCTGTTCATAGATTCGTCCACCAGGCACAATGTATTCTTTAACGCTCTGATGTCCCCATAAAGCTGTCTGTACAACAGACTGGGCAGGAACATTTGAACAAAGTCTCATATTAGAAAGCATATTTATTCCCTCTATATAATCCTTTGCAATTGCCTTATTTCCACTAAGAACCATCCAGCCGATTCTAAAGCCTGCAATCATATGAGATTTTGAAAGTCCGCTAAATGTAACGCAGAATAAATCTGGTGCAAGACTTGCAATTGATACGTGTTCTTCATCGTCCATTACTAAACGGTCATATATTTCATCAGAGAAAATAATAAGCTGATTCTGTCTTGCAACTTCTACGATCTCTTCAAGAACTTCCTTAGAATAAAGTGCTCCTGTCGGATTGTTTGGATTAATTATTACAATAGCCTTTGTGTTAGAATTAACTTTGCTCTTAATATCATTAATATCAGGATACCATTCTGACTGTTCATCGCAGATATAATGTACAGCCTTTCCTCCTGCTAAAGTTACACAGGCAGTCCAAAGTGGATAATCCGGTGATGGAACTAACACTTCATCACCTTCATTTAAAAGTGCTGACATACTAAGATTAATTAACTCACTAACACCATTTCCCGTATAAATGTCATCAATAGATACATTAGGAATATTCTTAATCTGAGAATACTGCATAATGGCCTTTCTTGCTGAAAATAAACCTTTAGACATTGAATATCCCTCACACTCGGTTAATTGTGATGACATATCATATATAATTTCGTCCGGAGTTCTGAAATCAAATGGAGCCGGATTACCGATATTTAACTTCAACACTCTGGTTCCCATTGCCTCCATCTTATTAGCCTCTTCTACAACCGGGCCTCTTACATCATATAAAACATTATCTAATTTTGATGATTTATTAAAAGTTCTCATATTAACATCTCCTGATTCATTTTTCTTAATATTATTATTGGTTTTATCTGTTCCATTTTTGTTCTTCATTGGCTTTGTCGTATTATCTGTTCCATATAGCCAATCTATATCTACATCAAGTGCATTTGCAATAAATTCACCTATATTTTTCCTTGGAACTGCATCGCCACTTACATATTGACTAACCTGACTCTTTCCAAGTTTAATACCCGCCGCTTCCGCTCGTTTAAGCAGGTCTACCTGTTTATAGCCCTTATTATCCATAGCACTTTTCATTCTCTGTGAAAAAATTGAACTATCCATATACACTAATCTCCATTTCTGAGCACCTTGTTGCGAAGAGGCAGTCAGAAATTCGCAGATGCGATTTCTGACTTGCCATAAAGGCTATTTGCTTTCGCTCTAAAGCAAATAGCTGTGAGAAAAATAATCGCATCGGCATTATTTTTTTCACTATCTCCATTTCTGTTAAACTGTTATTTGTTCATTTGCTATATAATATCATAATATTCATAAAAGTTCAATTTTAATTTTGCGTTTTTGCAAATAAAATGAACTTTTTTCTGTATTTAAGTTCATTTTTATGCATGAGTTCATTTTGAATTGATTTGTTTTTTATTTTCTATTCAAACTCTATAATATAAAAAGAACAGATGGTAACGATTACAGTTACTTCTCCATCTGCTCTTTTAAATTCATTTATAAAATTATATATTATTCTCTATGATTTATTTAGGCATCTTCAATGCTCTTAATGCATTTAGAATTGCAATAACTGCGACTCCGACATCCGCAAATACTGCTGCCCACATATTAGCTATACCAAGTGCTGCAAGGACTAAAACTAATATTTTAATACCAATCGCAAACACGATATTTTCTGTAACAAGCCGCATTGTCTTTCTTGCGATTTTGACTGCTTTAACGATTCCAAGCGGATTATCATCCATAAGAACTACATCTGCTGCTTCAATTGCGGCATCTGAACCTAAAGCACCCATTGCTATTCCGACATCAGCTCTTGCAAGTACAGGTGCATCATTTATTCCATCTCCGACATATGCTAATACACCCTGACCTTTGTTTTCTTCTAACAATGATTCTAACTTATCAACTTTATCACCTGGAAGTAATTCTGCACATACCTTCTTAATTCCAAGTTCTTTTCCGACAAGTACACCGATTGCATTACGGTCACCTGTTAACATTACAGTTTTATCTATTCCTAATTTACCAAGCTTAGCAATGGCCTCTTTGGAATTTTCTTTTATCTCATCGGAAATGATTATATTACCAATATATTTTCCATCAACCGCAACATATACTACTGTACCGATTCCTTCATATTCTGTATAAGTAATGTTATTTTTCTTCATTAATTTACCATTACCTACACAAATATTTTTGCCATTTACATTAATCTCTGTACCATGACCTGCGACTTCAGTAACTTTTGCTTCTTTTGTCTTATCTGTAAGACTCTTTTCATCTGTACCGAATTTATTATAATAATCTCTCTTTATAGATAATGCTATTGGGTGATTTGAATAGCTCTCACCAAATGCAGCATATTCTAATAATTCATTATCATTCACACCATTAGCAGCATTTATCTCAGTTACATTAAATGAACCCTTAGTAAGTGTTCCTGTCTTATCAAATACAACAGAATTACATTTAGAAAGTGCTTCAATATAGTTACTTCCTTTAATTAACACACCATTTGCCGATGCTCCACCAAGTCCACCAAAGAAACTAAGTGGAACTGATATTACTAATGCACATGGACATGAAATAACTAAAAATGTAAGTGCTCTGTATATCCAGCTTGAAAATGCCTGATTCAAAATTAATGGCGGAAAAATTGCAATTATTAATGCACAGGCACATACAATTGGTGTATACCATTTAGCAAATTTAGTAATGAAATTCTCTGTTTCTGCCTTTTTATCACTTGCATTTTCAACAAGATCAAGTATCTTAGATACTGTAGATTCTGAGAATTCCTTAGTAACTTTAATCTCAATAAGTCCGTTCTTATTAATTGAACCACTAATTACTTCATCATTCACATCAACATCTCTTAAAATGCTTTCGCCTGTAAGGGTTGATACATCAAGGCTTGCGCTTCCGTTTACAACTATACCGTCAAGTGCTACTTTTTCACCTGGTTTAACGATAATTATGTCATCAATTTTTACGTCATATGGATCTTTTTTTGCAAGATTTCCGTCATTTTCCTTAACCACGGCATAATCTGGTCGTATATCCATAAGTTCTGCAATTGATTTTCTTGATTTATTAACTGCATAAGACTGGAATAATTCACCTACCTGATAGAATAACATAACAGCAACAGCTTCAGGATATTCAGATACTAAAAATGCTCCTACAGTTGCTACCGTCATAAGAAAATTCTCATCAAATACCTGACCATGCAATATATTTTCTGCTGCTTCCTTTACAACATCGCCACCAACTATAAAATATGCTATTAAATATATAATAAGCTGAATGTTGTCTATCATAACATCACTTACCGAAAATATGCTGTTAAGAGGTAAAAATCTTGCCAAAAGAAATACTATAAGTCCGGCGATAATTCTATATAATCTCTTCTTTAATTTCTTCATAGGCTGCCTCCTATATATTTTACTTTCTGACTATCTTACGATACTTACGTCTTTCTCTACAGACTGCATTACTTTCTCAACTTTGTCTAAAACTTCCATAAATATGTCATCATTGGCTTCCAATGTGATTTTCTGTGCCATAAAATTAATTGCTACAGAATCTACACCCTCAACCTTAGCTGCTGCTCTCTCCATTTTTGCTGCACAGTTTGCACAATCTAATTCGTCTACTTTATAAGCTCTTTTCATAATAATACCAACCTTTCTTTCTAGATAATATGCTATCGGGTTCAAAAGTCCCCGAATTTGATGTCTACGAATTGTTCCGTTCTACGGCATATAAATATTTATTCAGTTATATGCTCAAATCCCTGACTTAATATGTTCTGAATGTGGTCGTCTGACAGTGAATACACAATTGCTTTACCCTCACGTCTGAATTTAACTAATTTCATCTGCTTTAACATTCTAAGCTGATGAGAAACTGCTGACTGACTCGCTCCAAGCACTTCTGCCAAATCACATACACATAATTCCGATTGAAGCAATGCGTATAGTATTTTAATTCTTGTCGAATCTGCAAATACCTTATAGAAATCTGCTAAATCATACAACATTTCTTCGTCCGGCATAATGCTTGATACACGTTTTACAACATTGTCATGATGATGTTCAACTTCACAGCTTTCTTCGATATTATCAATCTCTTCTCTTTCTGACATTCAAACCCTCCTTTCACACCTGACAATTCATTTTGAAAAAGTTAAATTAAATCTATTGTTATATTTATCATATTTACATATGAATATCTGTTCATATGTTATGTTATTACTAATCTTTGAATTTGTCAACACTATTTTATATTTTTAAATAAAATTTTAAATAAAATCATTTCAAATAAAACTATTTCAAATAAAATGTGAATTAATTTACTATTCTATATTTACTATACACAAAAGAATAAAGAATGTCGCTTGCTACATTCTCCGTCTGTGGCGGGCTGCTATAGCAACATTTTCTGCTCCGACGCAGTGCGATCCTCACGGAGCGTTTTTGCTTACCAGGACAATTTCAACGAAATTTCCTGGTAAGTAAAAAAGACGAAACCACTTTAGTGATAACGTCTTTCTATTGTTTCTTTACGATTTATGATACATATGATATAAGAATGTAATTTGCACATTTCTCAAATTATATTTTGATTTTAATAAATTATACCTATTTCACGAATTCTGTTAATGTTTCGATAAGCTTATCCATTTCCTCATCAGTACCGATTGTGATTCGTAAATAGTTATCTATTCTTGGTGAATTGAAATATCTTACGAATATGTCTTTACTCTTTAAGTATTCAAATATATCTTTAGCATTGTATTTCTTATGTGTTGCAAAAATGTAGTTAGCTTTTGAATCTGTGAATTCAAAGCCCAATTCTGCTAATCTCTTCTTAGTATTTTCTCTTGTTCTTATAATCTTTTCAATTGTTTCTTCGAAATATTTCTTATCTTTTACAGCTTCTATTCCGACCTTTAATGAATTCTGATTCATTGTATATGAATTGATTGAGAATTTGACATCATTCATTGCCTTAATTAATTCAGGATTACCTATTGCAAAACCTATTCTCATACCTGCCATTGAGCGTGACTTTGAAAATGTCTGGACTACTAAAAGATTCTCATATTTATCAAGCAGACTAAGTGCTGATTCTCCACCGAAATCAATATAAGCCTCATCAACAATGACTATTACGTCCTGATTATGCTTTACAATATCTTCTATAAAATCTACTGACTCACATATTGCAGTTGGTGCATTCGGATTAGCAAATATAACACCACCATTTTCCTTATAATAATCCTCTTTAATAATGTGGAATGTATCATCAACAGGAACTTTCTCATATGGAATATTGTATACATCTGCCCACACACTATAAAATGAATATGTAATATCCGGAAAAAGTATCTTCTTATCGGAATTGAAAAATGTCATAAATGCAACTGATAATACATCATCTGAACCGACACCTACAAAGATATTATCTGTATTTACTCCGTAATATGATGCTAATTCCGTACGAAGTGACATACATTCAGGATCAGGATATAATCTAAGACAATCTGTGTCTAACTTCTCTGATGCTTCCTTAACACCTTCTGCCGGTGGATATGGATTCTCATTTGTATTTAATTTTATTACTTTTCGTTGTGGCTGTTCACCCGGAACATATGGCACAACTTTTCTAATATTGTTCTTCCAAGCCTGCATTTCTTCCTCGTTTCTGCAAATAAATCTGCCATTTATATTTTCATAACGCTAACTATTTTATAACAAGCCAAACTCTTTTGCAAGTTTCTTGAAACCATCTAGCGAATTTACAATTGTCTCATATGATACACAATAAGCAATTCTTACATACCCTGGACACGCAAATGCACTACCGGGAACTAATAAAATATTATATTTCTTAGCTGCGTCAACAAATGTCTTTTCATCTCCGGGTGTCTTAACGAATAAATAAAATGCTCCCTGTGGCTTTATACACTCAAAGCCATATTCTTTAAGACTTCCATATAATAATTCACGATTTTTATTATATGGTGCAATATTTACTTCTGTATCCACACATCTTGCAACTGCTCTCTGCATAAGTGATGGTGCATTGACAAAGCCAAGAATTCTTGTAGCTACACTTGCTGCTGCCTTGATATTTTCACTGTCTGATAATTCATCAGGCAATACAAGATATCCGATTCTCTCTCCTGGTAATGATAAAGATTTACTATATGAATATCCAACTATCGTATTATCATAATATTTAGTAAGATATACAACTTCTGCATCATCATATACAAGTTCACGATATGGCTCATCCGAAATAAGATAGATATCTGTACCTAATTCTTTCTGTTTTCTCTTTAAAATATCTGTAAGTTTAATAATTGTCTCTTCTGAATAAACAACACCTGTTGGATTATTAGGATTATTTACGATTACTGCCTTTGTCTTTTCGTTAATAAGACTTTCGAATTCTGTAAGATTTAACTGGAAATGTTCTGTATCCGGTGAAACCACAACAAGTTTACCATCATAATTAGTTACATAAGATTTGTATTCGCCGAAAAATGGAGCAAATACTATTACTTCATCATCTTTATTCAAAAGTGTTTTACAGATTACATTTAATCCGCCTGCTGCACCAACTGTCATTAATATATTGGTCTCATTGAATTTTGTTCCAAATCTCTTATTAATGCTTCCTGCAATTGCTTCTCTTACATCTTCGTAACCTGAATTGCTCATATATCCATGCACCATTGTCGATTCTTCTTCGTCAAGTATATCCTTTATCGCCTGATTTACTTCTGAAGGTGCAGGAACATTTGGATTACCAAGGCTGAAATCATATACATTTTCAGCACCATATTTATCTGCTAACTTCTTTCCCTCTTCAAACATTGCTCTGATTACCGAACTACCCTGCACATATTCTTTCATTCTTTCTGATATCATAATAATCTCCATTCCGCAGGCGTATCACATCTCTGAAAATGCTGATAAAATTCCTAAGGTTTAAGATTTATCCTACGATAACAAGAAAACGCCGTAAGAAATATTTCCCATGAAGGAACTAACTGTGATGTCTGCTGCACACTATCTTCTATATTTAAATTTTTCTGTATTCTGTTATACCATTCTGTAATTACTCTGTAAAGTCAATTAATCTTTTCCAAATATAATCGAATTAATTTTTCTGCACATAATCGAATTAATTTTTTCCGCACATAATTGAAATTCTTTCTCTTACCAATTCCTCTGCCAATTCATACATTGTCCAGTTGACATTATGAATGGTAACTACAGCCTTTAAGCCAATCGGTGAAATTCCTATTTTCTTATATTCTGCAAGAAATTCATCTAATTTATTATCTTTTAGTCCTGAAAATACAATTAATTCAGGAAGTGAGTAACCCATCGGAACATTCTGATTTGCAGTATTCAACATCTGGTTGTCTGGTGATGCATTTATTTTACTATTTCCTGTAAGTGTACCAACTGTAATCTTTGCATCAGAATCTTTTAATTTTCTTGTCTTAAGACCTAATTTTCTACACAGATTAACTACCTGTTTTTCTTTTGACGTCTCATTTATTTTATACATTATCAAATCAGTCATTTATAATATTTCCCTTTCTGACATTCTCATCAATAAAGTTCTCTTTTGCATAATTCCAGATAACCTCTGAACCCTTAGCCGTATTCTTATTTCTATTAAGTATCTGGCTCAAATGAACTCCATGCTCAACCCACGATTTACCATCGCTGGCATCATTGAGTACGACTGGCTGAATGTTATCCATAGTCCTTGCAAATTTAGCCTCTTTCGTCTCCTGTGCCTCAAATTCTTCCCAGAGATTTCTAAATTTCACTGCCTGGTCTTTTGGAAGCATTCCGAATAATCTCTCTGCCGCCTTTACTTCACGCTCTCTCTGGCTCTTTTTACCATTTTCATCATATGCATATGTATCACCTGCATCTATCTCTACAACATCATGAATTAATATCATCGAAATAGTCCTTAACACATCAATCTCTTCATTGGCATACTCGCTTAAGATTAACGCCATTATAGCCATATGCCATGCATGCTCAGCATCATTTTCTTTTCTCTCACCATTAGCTAAATATGTCTGCCTGCCTATTAATTTTTCTTTATCTAATTCCCTTGCAAATGCAAACTGCTTGTCTAGTCTTTCTTTATCTGATTTATTTGTATCCAACTCTATTACCTGTCCTTTCTGTATTTATATATATTATTTTTCTCTATCTATTTCCGTTAATTCATCAAGTTTTGAAATATCTATCTTATCACAGGTATAGACTCTTTCGCCTATTCTTATCATTGTATCACTAATAACTGTAACAGATGTAATTGCCTTACCATTATTATCAAATGCATCTATTCTATATATCCAACCTTTTCTGTCATCTGATTTCTTATCTCTTCTTGCCTTACCATCTAATAATTCTGTCATTTCTTTGACTGTATCACTATCCGTTATTTTCACATTGTCATTTTTATACTGTACCTCAAAAGACTTAATTTCTTTAATATCTTTCAGAACTGTGATATCTGATTCAGATTTATTATTCTTAATTACTAAGCCAGTAACTCCAACTACTATGAGTGCGAATACTATAATAATTGCTGCCATAATTTTTCTCATATTATATACGTTCCTTTCCCAATACATTTTTAAATATAAACCTACTAAATTATTAATATATTCTACCACAATTCTAATTAAAAAGCACCCTAAACCAAATATATGATACCTCTAAAGTAACAGATTTTATATTTAATCTTTCTGCCTAAAGGTATCATATCAAATTTGCTTTAACGTATGCATATAAATACATATCTATGCTCAAAATCTTAATTATTCACTAAAAATAATGTATATATTTTTTCTTCTGAATCATCATATCCCTTTATCGTTACAACCACTCTATCTGCCTTCCATTCAACTTTCCAATTCGACTTATCAATTGTTGTTCCATCATTATTAACTTCTATTTTTTGTCTGCATATTACTTTATTATCTTTATTTTTCAATACCAGACGGCCTTTACAACTTCCAAACGGCCATTTAATATTATCAATTGCAACTAATTCAATTGTATATCCATCATTACTTTGCTTATCTACAACCTTTTCATTTAATCTCTTATATAGAATTTTTCCACCAATAAATAAAACAATGATTAATAATAAAATAATTAATAATTGTATCAGGCAGCCACTATTTTTCTTTTTTATAACTTCTGAATCTTCATCCATATTTTATATAATTACCTTTCGTCAATGTTAATATCCTACATTTGCATTTAATATCACGCACTCAAACTTCATAAGCTAAGAGGTTCTTCAACCATAAGCTAAAAGGACCTCTATTTATATATCTGATATTAACATAGACAAATATATATTACAATGAATTTAAAAATAATTATAACCATTTACTTACACTCCTGAATTACATTTCCACCATCTACAATCAATTCCTGTCCTGTAACATATGAAGCTTCTTTTGATGCAAAGAACACTACTGCACTTGCCACTTCTTCGGCTCTCGCAGGTCTGCCTATCGGTGTATGTTCTCCATATTTAAGTGATGCTTCATCTAGAATTCCTGTGTTAATCCAGCCTGGCAAAACTGCATTACTTGTAATATTATTTATGCCCTCTTCTAGGGCTATCGTCTTGCTCATTCCAAGTATTGCTGACTTCGCGGTTGCATAAGCAGCCAGTCCGCGCTGTGTAACGATAGGACCTATAACCGAGGAAATGTGGACTATTCTTCCATATTTATTCTTCTTCATAATCTTTAGAACATTTTTACTCACGTTATAGTTAGTTTTCATATTAATGTCTAGGACTCTGTACCATTCATCATCTTCAAGTTCTGCAAAGTTAGGCTGGCTCTTCTTATCATATACGGTGTGGTTAGAGGTCGAATTAATTCCTGCATTATTTACTAATACATCGATTTTTCCACTTTCTTTTTCAATTTCTGCAATCGTCTTAGTGACCTGACTTGCATCGCGTAAATCACATATCACACCTTTCGCATCAATTCCAAGTTCTTTTAATTCATTTGCACGTTCAAATATTCTGTCGCTTGTTGCAATCATATATATTTTTCCGCCAAGAAGTCCCAAATCTTTGGCTGTTGCAAAACCGATTCCTGTAGGACTTCCCGCACCTGTAATCAGGCACACCTGATTTTCAAAACTAAACATAAGCATTTCACCTCATATATCTATCTGTTTAACTATTTTTAGAATCCAAAGCTATAATCTAACGAAAATTAACGAAAACCAACGTTTTTATACTGTTTTTCACTCCATAAACCAACGTTTTTATACTATTTTTCACTCCATAAACCAACGTTTTCATCCTTTAGATTACTTCTGCCTCTGCTCAGGCTTTTGCTCTTTCGGCAGCTAACATAATACCTTTTTCCATCTTGGTAAATAATTCATCAATGTATGAATCATCTGCTAATAAACCTAACTTAAACTGTAATACATATGGACGGAGTCTTGAATTATGCGCCCATACACCACAATCAAATAATGCTTTGGTTACTGTCTTACTTGCATCCTCCACATCGAATTCCATTCCCATAATTACGCCTCTCTGGCTGTAGCCTTTAAGGAAACCATCAGTCTTTTTAATCATATCATTTGCAAATTCTGTCATTAATCCTGTATTCTTATGTACCAAATCGATTGTTGACTGTCTTGTAATTATCTCAAGCATTTTAAGTGCAACCATACAGCCGACTTCTGAACCACCTGTTGTCGAGCCATGCATTCTTCCTGCTTCGAATAACCAGGCTGCTGCCTTACGGTTAAGTACGGTACAAGCAATCGGATACATTCCTCCTGAGAAGCCTTTGGCTGTTACAAGCATATCAGGTATGAAGCCCTCATAGTCGATACTCCACATCTTACCAGTACGCATAAGTCCTGTCTGAACCTCATCAGCAATATACAATGTTCCGTACTTCTCACATAATTCCTTAACCGCTTTAAGATAGCCTGGTGCCGGAATCTTGAAACCATATGTTGCAAGAATTGATTCAATTATTACTGCTGCCACATCGCCTTTCTTTAATTCATTTTCCATAGCTTCTAAGTCATCTAATGGAACCTGTACGAAACAACCCGGTTCACCCTGTGCCAAAAACGGATCTTTGAAAATAGGATCGCCTGTAGATACTGCGAAACCTGTATGTCCATGATAACAACCTTTAATAGATACTATTTTCTTTCTCTTTGTAGCAAATCTGGCGCTCTTAATAGCTACATCAACTGCCTCGCCGCCACCTGATGAGAATACGCAATACTGCAAGCCCTCTGGTGTGACTTCGTTCATTTTCTTGCCAAGTAATGCCCTGCCAATTGCTGCAAAATGATGATTACCTATGTCAAAATATTTGCACGCATTTACCATAGCTTCGATGATTTCAGGGTTTCTGTGTCCTAGGTTATATGTACCGCCATTCAGATGAATGTCTAAATATTTTTTTCCATCCATATCCCAGAAAGTATAACCCTCTCTTTTGCCGATAACTATGTTTATTCCTCTGTCAATCCATTCCTGTGTCTTGCCGGGATTAACATATTTCATACTGTAATCAATTATTTCCTCTTTTGTAATATCCTGTAATGTCTCTAACATAGCGTATCCTCCTTAACTTTACTGTGATTTGTTAATTATTCTCTAAATACATAATAACCATTTCTTTAGTTACCTCGTAGTATTCTCTGCCCTCTCTTTCAATGATTCCATTATCACTATGAGAAGTCAGCCATCCAAGTCTTACTAATCTTCTTAATAGAATAAATGTTTCTATTTCTGCTTTATCTTCAGGGCTGAGACTACGAATTGTTTCATAACCTTTTAAATATGCTGCTGTCATTTCTTTGAGATTCTTTGACTGCTGGCTTATCGCGCCTGCTAAATCATACAGATACCAGCTAAAGCCACAATCATCAAAATCTATCAGGCTGATTTTATCATCATCTGCTAACAGATTTTCCGAATGTAAGTCAGCATGGATAAGTCCATATCTGTCGATGCCTCTTCCATATTTCTTAAGCCTTGCTTCTATCTTATCCGCTGCCTTTTTAAATATTATCCTGTCATCGGATGTCATATCAGGAAATTTAAGATAACAGCCCCATCTTGCATTTTCACTAAGAGTATCTTCAATATCCCACGCAAATCTCTTAAATGTCTCTTTATTATGAGGATTATTTTCTTCCATCTTATGAAGTTTCGCTGCGATTTTACCGACGTTTTCTAACTGGCTGTAAAGATTTTCGTTTTTTAATTCTTTAATGGAAATGCCTTTTACAAATGACTGAACACTATATGTATAAGTAATTCCTGCCTTTGACTTAAACTGCTGTATTACTTTATCGTTTATACCTTTGTAAATTGTGGCAGTATTAATATCTGTCTGTTTCTTAATCTCTGTAATCCATATGAGTTCATTTTCTAACTCTTCCATTGTGTGGTAGCCTGACCTGTTAATTCTAAGCACCAGCTTCAGTTCATTTTCAGTTACCTGGCAGATAATATTTTCGGAGAACTTAAGTAATGAAATCTCTGGATTATCCATCAGGTCGTAGTCCCTGATAAATGCTTTGACGATATCATCTTTAAGTTCTTCATAATGCTCTTTAAACTCTGACGTACTACCTAATTGCTGTTTTGATTCTTCTGCATTTTGTAATAATATTTCATTACATTCTCTGTTGATATTTACTTTCTCTTCCATAATCTTATCACCTTCATTTCATACATATCATAAAGTGCCTTATCCTGATGTAATTTATTACTTCCTTATGGCACATATAATAATTCATTATATATGCATTTTCAAATATATTTATATGCATATATTCATAACCATTTAGCTATGAATAATTAAAATATTGTGATATAATGAATGAAAGATAGACACTAAGAACTTGTATACTCTTAACGAACGGTGAACTTATTACATAGCAAAATATATAATATAGTTTTTAAACTATAGACACTTTAAGCATTTATCAGGAGGAACTTATGAATCTACTTCATCTTAAATATTTTAAAACGGCAGCAGAATTAGAACATATAACTAAAGCGGCAGATAAGCTTTTTATATCACAGCCATCTCTTTCTAAATCTCTTCATCAATTCGAAGAGGAAGTCGGAGTACCTTTATTCGATAGGGAAGGCAAAGGAATCAGATTAAACCAGAATGGAAAAATTCTATTAGAACATATAACTAAAGCACTTGACGAGATAGACTATGGGCTTGCAGAAATCAAGGATAAGAACCACCAATATCGTGAAGTGTCGCTTTCTGTTACTGCCGCCACACAATTTCTGCCTGAAATTATTCTTGGCTTTCAGAGTGCCTACCCAGATACGGAAATGTATATTAATCAGGACAAACCTAATACGAAAGAACCGAAAAGTGACCTGTATCTATACTCGTCTAATATGCCTGTTGAGGGCGAAAATATAACACCCCTCCTTGTGGAAGAGTGTTATATAGGTATGTCTGTTAATAATCCCCTTACTTCTTATGATGTAATATCCCCTTCAATGCTTAAAGATGAGCATTTCCTTACTATGCAGAATCATCTGCCATTATATAAATTAACCTACGAATTATGTGAAAATGCCGGCTTTACACCTATCTCACATTTGCAGTTTGATAACAGGGAAACTATATTTGCACTGATTTCGACGGGTATGGGTGTCGCACTGATTCCATCTAAAACCTGGGCTCCATATATTAATGATGAAAATATATGTCTCAAGCCTCTTTCTGTTTCGTGCGAACGATACATAATTCTTCAGGCAAATTCTAAGCACTATTTCTCTGAAAGTATGAGGCAGATGAGTAATTATCTAATAAATTTCTTTAAAAATCTATGAAAATCTAATTAAATGCTATACCCAATTTTCATATTGCAAACCCTCTACCCGTTTAAATTCTCCTACATTATTAGTTACAATGGTATAACCAAGTGACTTTGCATGTCCTGCAATCATCATATCTAATGGACCTATTGGCGTACCCTTTTTCTCTAAATCCGCTCTGATTCTTCCGTATTCTTCTGCCACTTTCATATCGAAATCAAGTATTTCTATATTAGACAGAAGAATGGTAAGTGCCAGTCTGTTTCTCTCAACTGCCTTACTTTTTTCAACACCATGAACTAATTCCGCGTATGTAACCGCCGATATACATATCTCGTCCGGATTGTGTTCCTGTAATTTTTCAAAAACCTGAGGTGGTTTATGCTTAATTAAATAAATACAAATATTTGTATCTAACATATATCTCATATTTCTTCTCTCTCCTGTATTAATTGATTTTCTCTCCCATTCTCCATAAAATCTTCCGTAAACATATCTATTGCCTGAATAAAATTATCCCATTTATTATCCATCGGTATAAGCATTACAATATCTCCTACCCTGTTTACAGCTACTTCCTCTGTATTAAAACGGCATTCTTTCGGCAATCTGACTGCCTGACTTCTACCATTTTTAAATATTTTTGCAGTCATCATAATATAACACCTCCTTTTAGGTTAGTATATACCATAATATATACCAATGTCAAAGAAAATATACTCCATTCAGAATATTTCAACGAAAATATTTTATACATAAATTCTGATTAAGCACTATTTCTCTGAAAGTATGAGGCAGATGAGTAATTATCTAATAAAGTTTTTTGCGGCAATATGATTTCTCTGATCTTATCAGTTATGGCCTTAGCTAACTTCTTATGTCCCTCTTCGTCTAAATGTTCTCTGTCAACATCACTTGGATTAGCATAAGCGGAAGCTTTCAGATAATCTATTTCGTATTTATCAGCAATATTTTGATACACTCCCGGA
Source organism: Bovifimicola ammoniilytica (assembly GCF_025567085.1). Taxonomy (NCBI): domain Bacteria; kingdom Bacillati; phylum Bacillota; class Clostridia; order Eubacteriales; genus Bovifimicola; species Bovifimicola ammoniilytica. The sequence goes on from NZ_JAOQJN010000003.1 coordinate 70,489, forward strand.
AGTCCTTTTGACACCTCTATTGAATAGTCATTAAATTCTTTATCAAAACGTCCTATATTATCGCCTAATTCAATTGGAGATATGAGCAGAATTTTACAATCCTTTGAGTAATTTCTAATCTGTTTGAGCAAGACTTCTATTCCATCACCTATTGATTCTGCTGTTGGATTATAAGCATATTTGCAATCATTTGTTCCTAACATAAGCACTACTAAATCAAGTGGAGAATGTGACTCTAGAAGCACCGGAAGCAGCTTTAAACCTGCTCTTCCTATGCGATATGTATCTTCCGTAACAGTTGTTCTTCCACACAAGCCCTCTTCTATTATCTGCACTTCTTCCCTGTTAAATGCTTTCTGTAAACGTCCTGTCCAGCGTTCACTATATTCATATCGTCTATTAGTACCGGCTATCAGACCCCAGGTATTTGAATCACCAAAACATAAAATTCTCTTCATTTGCACGTCTCCTTTCCTGAATCGTCATTCTTCTAATCATTATGTATTCAGCCACTATACTGTCAAACATTGCTAATCGTAAAATAATAATCTATAGCAACATTTTCTGCTCCGCCGCAGTGCGATTCTCGCGGAGCTTTTTTTACTTACCAGGACAATTTCAACAAAATTTTCTGGTAAGTAAAAAAATGACATAGTGTAAATAAGATGATGACATCATATCACCTTATTCATACTATGTCAATAGGAATTGTATGTTTTGTTGTTTTTTCTTCCTACATAACATTGCAGTCGCAATTAACGAAATAAACGGAACTGTAAGTATTATTCCCATCGTTCCCGCAATACCTTTCATTATATCAATACCAACCGAATACATATTAAGAACCTGGTGCATCTGATAAGCATACGCATAAATAATCATTTACTGATATCTGATTCTTAGCTGTATAAATATTTCCCTGCCAGTTTTCGGCTGTTATATCTTTAGCTTCGCCTGTAACAATTACTGCATTTGATTTGTTACCGTCTTTCCATACTCTTACTGCAGGTGTTCCTTTATCCTTAGAATACCACGAGAAATTCAAATCCTTCTCTGTCTTTCCAGGTGTCAAAGCAATTTTTGCTGAATTATCATAATTACCTTCTGTATGCCAGATATTGTCTCTCCAACTCTGAAATTCTGAACTGCCATCTGTCTGTGCTGCTGTACTTGCTGACTGATATTCGCCATATGCAAATGCATTAATCTGTGTGTAACTTAATGTCATTGTTGCAAGCATCGCTAAACACGTTGCTTTTCTTGCGAAATTTTTCTTCATATGTTTTTTTATATAGAATTTATATTTTCTACACTTTTGAATATAATTATATATATGATATTTTATGTGATAATTTTTTACTTACCTGGAAATTTCGTTGAAATTGTCCTGGTAAGTAAAAAAAGCTCCGCGAGGATCACACTGCGGCGTAGCAGAAAATGTTGCTATAGCAACCCGCCGCAGGCGGAGAATGTCGCAAGCGACATTCTTTATTCTAAATATTTACGAGGTTCTTATGTCTTTTAAAACTAATTTTCTCCGTTTTATCTTTATCTCTATCCTTGGTGTTCTGCTTCATTTCACCTATGAATGGTCGGGCAATAATCCAATTGTCGGACTTTTCTCCGCAACAAATGAGTCCACCTGGGAGCATTTAAAATTATTATTCTTCCCTATGCTTATTCTTACTATGTTAGAAATATTCTTTAATTCTTCTAAGCTTCCCTCTAACTTTCTGTCTGCAAGGGTTATCGGGATAATTTCAGGTATGATTTTCATTGTAGCCGCATTTTATACTATTCTCGGTGTAATTGGCACAAACTATGATTTTATAAATATAGCCATTTATTTTGTCGGAGTAATCCTTGCGCTCGTCATAGAAAATAAGCAATATAACAAACCTGCCATTCCATCTGAATGTACCTCGTTTATCATATTGCTTATATTAACAATTGCATTTTTCATATTTACTTTTTATCCTCCTAAGATAGGACTGTTTGCTGAACCTGACTTCACAGCAATCATTTCTTACTTTCATTTATCTTATTAATCAGATTTGCATATGCACTTCATGGTTTAAAATCCTCCTTTACAATCCAAACTAATAATACTAGAATATAAAAAATAAATATGTTGGATTTCCAACATACAGAAACGAGGATTAATGTGAAAAATAATGTTGATACACTTATTTTTCACATCGCTATTTGTTTCGGAGCGAAAGCAAATAGCTTTTATGGCAGATGAGAAATCGCCTATGCGAATTTCTCATCGCCTCTTCGCAACAAGTCGCTCAGAAACGAGGATTAGTATGGACAATTATATCGATTTGCTTGCTGAATTACCATTATTTTCAAATATAAATAAAGCTGATATACAAGATGTACTTAAGCAATTAAATGCCTATACAAAGAATTTTTCTAAAAATGAATATGTTCGAGTCTCCGGGGACCCGGTAGATTTTATCGGAATTGTTTTATCTGGTGAAATACAAATTCTTAAAGATGATTATTACGGAAACCGCAGCATTACGGCTTCATTTTCTATGGGTTCAATGTTCGCTGAAGCATTTGTATGCAGTAAAATCAAGACTCTTCCTATCGATATTATGTCATCTACGGACAGCACGATTATGTTTCTTGATAGCAATATCCTTTTGAATTCTTATACAAGCGAGTATAAATTTCACAATACACTTGTAAGAAATCTGCTTTACATTGTTTCTAACAAAAATATTCTTTTAACTCAGAAACTCAGCTATCATTCCCACAAAACGACTTCTGAAAAAATAATGGCTTATCTGACGGACCAAGCCAAAGCCCGCCACTCATCAGAATTCACGATACCCTTTAACCGCCAACAGCTTGCCGATTATCTGGGTGTTGAACGAAGTGCTATGTCTTATGAAATCAGCAAACTTCAGAAACAGGGTTATATTGAAACGAATAGAAGTTATTTTAAATTACTATAATCATAGAGAGGTATTGTTAATTGCAGATATTGATTGTCAAATTTATTACTATAGTTAATTACCGAATTTGTCATCTAAGAATTCCCATTGCCACACATACTATGTGACATAATCTTCCATGGCATATTCTTAAAGCCTCATCAATATGTACACTTATTTTACAGAATAAATATGCAATGGCACCCCACATCATCGAAAACTTCGGTCATATGATGCCTTTATAATTCAAAAATTTATGGCTATAATCCCACGCTTTCATTCCAAGCACATATCTAAGCAACAATCCGCAAATCAATTTCAATACAGTTGCACTCAGCATCAATGCAATAACTTTATAAATTGTTGATTTATCGCTTAACAGCTTCACACCCACGTAGAATAAAAGCACTCCGCAGCCTTATAGCAGATTGAATGCACCGTAAATCGTTACAACGTGGCTCTCCCAGTGTCATTTAGCAATAAAACAAAATGTTCCCTCTAAAAGAACACCCAGTATATTTCCAATCATAAATATTATAAAAAGCCTATCATACGTTAAATCCTTTTTATCCTAAAGTATTATTTATTCCGATTTAGATTATATTATAGGCTTTAAATATCCACAGCTTAAAGTTTTATAAACGTTTTATAAACAATTGTTTAGCTTTAAATTTATTTAATAGCATCTATATAATATATACTGATCATTTTTGTAAATTGCAGTAAATTCATCTGGTATCTGATTATTCTGTATAGAACCTGTATATATAACAACATAATCAATATCAAACTCATTTATCTGATTTTTCAACTTATCCGAATCCCATATCTGATCTTTATATAGTGCATTGTATATTTCTTTCTGCAACACATCATATTCTTCTTTTAAGCCACTATCTCTAAATGACTCATATGAATATCGATTAACAATAGTACATATATCTCCACAATATTCGCGTATACCATATGCCATATCCTTAGGCATTAATAAAATTTTAGTATGTTCTTTTGAATCCTTATGAATAGCATCTGCAATCTGTATAACACTTGAATCTAACTTATATATATTAGACCGTACATTCCAACCGCCATTTTCAAAAACAGAGGTTCCGCATGCTAATATAATTGCTAATGACACTAATAAACCTATAACCGCTTCTCTTTCATTTTTACATTTTTCCATTATTAATATTGTCCCTATAATAAATGTCATAGATATATTAAATAACCAGAAAATTCTCCAATATACATCAACACCTGTAACCCATTGTGCTACATATTTAATAAATACAGGGTTTGCAAATGTAATAAAAAGTACTATAGCAGGATAAACAATCACACTTCGTATCTTTTTATCAGCAATAATCCCTATTATAACCAACGCAATTATATATCCTACAATAATTATACTATGCCCATTTAAAAATCTGGAAAATAATTGTTGTGAGTATGATAGATTATCCACTCCACCAGTTACAGACTGTTGTACTGAAGCACCACTATTTCCAGCTGTATACATAATTTTCAATTTAATTATTACCCATGGTATAATACCGACTATCGGTATACAAAGTCCAATTAATGATTTTATATTTTTCTTTGCAATGCCCTCTCCAAGCCACAAGCAGAAATATAAAATAGGAAATAAATATATAGCAACAGTTGTAGTACTTATTCCTGCTAATAATATCATCCATAAATATATAATTTCACGAAAATTGATTTTCTCATATATATCAATAAATTCCAAAATCATAATTGGTATAAATATTGCTACAAATACTGTTTTACCTTGCCATATCCTGTTCAATAAAAATGCACCATCTGTATATGCGGTAAATCCACTAAATAAATTAATAACGCTATAAAGTATGCAAAATTCCCATTTCATTGCTTCTTTAATTCTTTTTGCCAGAGCATATACCACAACATAATGACATATAATAGCAAATACAGGCCATATAGTATGGGCTAAATATGCTGTATTGACACCGAATATTCTATTTATAACAGCATATATAATTTCAAAACTCACAAGTGCATATTGTTTTGATGCTGTTAAAAATGTTAATCCTGATGAAGGCTCCACCTTTCCAATATAATCCGTAAATGAATATGTATTTGTCTGTGCCAAATAATAACTATCATCAATATCTGCATGCTGAAAAAAAACAACATAACCTATTTGATAGGCTACCATAGTTATAAAGGCTATAAAAAGTATAAATTGATATTTATTCATATAAAATACTTTACATTTTTCTTTTATGTTTACCTTGTTCTTTTTCAAATATTTACAAGCTAATACCAATCCTACACCTATAATAATTCCATAAAAAATTTCCAAAATATAAATCATATATGACAATTTTATTTCAAATAACATAAAAGGCGTTGATATTAGGAAAAATGATGCAAAAAATGCAACAAATCCAACTATCAGGACATTTTTTTCTTTTCTAAAGTGAAATATACGTTTTGTTGATATACCTAATAAAATACATAATAGAAAAAGCATTATAGGGATTGTAATACAATTTAACATTCTTCTCTCCATTTCTTAGACATATTTTATATCTATTATTTATCTAAATATTCTTTAACCTCTAAAAGATCTGTAAGAATTACTTCTGCTAATTTCTCCATTTCTTCATCTGCCGGTAACAAATCAGGTATCATAATCGGACGTAGCCCACCTGTATGTGCTGCCCTTATTCCGTTATAAGAATCTTCAATAGCATAAGTATTCTCCGGTAATTCATTGATTTCTTCACAGGCTTTTAGAAATATATCAGGTGCTGGTTTGCTCTTTCCAACCATATCTCCGCAAATTACAGCATCAAAATATTTCAATATATCAGCATCTCTCAACTGATTCATAACAGTCTGTCTGCGTGTTGATGATGCGAGGGCAATTTTCTTTCCATCATTTTTCAAATACTCAAGTAATTCAACTACTCCCTTTTTCATCGGAAGTTTTCCACCATCATATTTCTTATGATACATTATTGATGCCTCTTTCGCATACTCATCATATGGAAATGAACTTCCATATTCGGCTAACATTATCTCTTTGGTTCCTGCAACTGTGGTTCCGATGGATGCCATATATGGTTTAATAATATCTTTAATTCCGTATTGGACAGCAAGTTCAAGCCAGCAATTCATTACCGCTACTTCTGAATCGAAGATTACTCCGTCCATATCGAATACTATGGCAGTGTAATTAGATGGTTGTGTTGTGTCTTTAATCATATTTAAGTCCTTTTCTGTATTTTTTAATTACATCTGCTGTACCTTATTAAGATATCTGTCCCATTTAACTATTACATCTCCACAATGCACATTAATCTGATAAGTGTCAGATGGCAAAGTATCATATGGATCTTCATTTGCCTTTTCAACAAGAAGCACATAGTCATCCGCATCTTTTATGCGCTCAATTCCCTGAAGATACATTCCCGAAAGATTATTACACAATTGATTAAGAGTTGTATCATCTAAGTCAATATCCTTAATTTCTTCAATAAGATTATCATCTGCATCATATCTTCTCATTCCATCTTTAATACCTTTAACAATCGTTGCATCTTTGAAAATAATTTGTGTCACATCTGCATAACTTTCAGTATAATTAGTATTCTGTGAGTTATTCCCTTTAACAATAAGGGCTTCGACCTCTAATACCAAATCCGCTTCAGTATCTTTTCTTTTAACTATACAACAATCATCATATCTAAATTTTTCAACTTCATTTACTGATTTAAAGCTCATATTATACCTCATTTCTTCAAAACAATTTTATTTTGCATCCATATATTCTGCAGTCTTTTTCATTATTTCTTCCATAATTACAATATCCTTTTCAACATTTCCTGTCTCCATTGAATGATTAGCATTCTCTGTAATATATAATGGAAGATTTCTTTTTTCACATTCATTTCTGACTATCTCTGTATCTACCCATGGGTCGGATGTCCCATGAAATACAATTCCATTTTCACCGATTACCTCAAATGATTCTGCAACCGGTGTGTAATATATCTGACGTGCATTTATCTTATTATTTTTCGCATAGGCTGCTGCAACAGCAGTTCCCACACTCTTTGATATAAACAGCACTTCATCATATACATTAAAATCAATCTTATCTAATTGCTCTTTTGAATACTGCAATGCCTTATTAAATGCTTCTAACATCTTCTTAGCATTTCCTTTCACATTAACTGGCAATTCTCCATATTTTACCTCGGCAATTTCATATCCACGCTCCATTGCCAATTTTCTACTATAATAAAGCAAAGGCTTGTCTGTATGATATCCGATTCCCGGAAATAATACTGCAATCTTCTTTTTCATCTACTTTAATCCTCATTTCTGACCGGTTTATTCCAATGTTATTCTAATGGCTGGTTTATATATTTTGATTCAAATTCCCAATAGTGTTCCAGCCTGCTGCCGGTTATATTATATACAAATATAGCAAATTATTCAAATTAATTACACCCCACCATATTCTCTTATAAAATATTTTTCTGTTGTGTAGTTAGTTTATAAATATTCATTTTTCCTCCGTAATAACTTTTTACAAATTTTATTTTGCAATCTATGTGTTGCAATTATGCCTTTAATTCAAACTAAAATCAATGCAAATGCAATTTATTCATTGCAAATTTTATGATTGGAGTTACATTAATGACCCAAAAAATCAAACACGATATCTCATTAGGTAATAATATTCGTAAATTACGCAAACAATCACATCTTACTCAGGAACAAACTGTTGCACGTATGCAATTAAAAGGACTTGATATTTCAAGAAGCAGCTATTCACAAATCTAATGCGGATCATATAACATTCGCGTTTCAGAACTTATTGCACTTGCTGAAATATTTCATGTTGACTACAATGCTTTCTTTATTAACTTGTACAACAAAAACACCCAATCTTAACATCTCCATAACTGTATTGGATTTTGAAAATTGGGGATAAAATCAGACGATACATTTAAATATAATTTAATATCTATCAGGAGTTTACTACGATAAACTAATCATCCACTTGCGTTTCTTAAAAATAATCAGCGATACAACAAGCCTGAATATTTCTTCCGTAGTTAGCAGTGTATACACACCAACTATGCCCCACTTAAATACATGTGCTGCAAGCAGACACAGTGGAATTCCGATGCACCATGTGCCAACAATATCAATCACCATGATAATTTTGGTATTGCCGCCGCTTCTGATAATCCCACCGCCAAGAATCATATTTTCAACCTTGACCGGTGCATATAGTGCAAATACAATAAGCAGTATCTTTCCAAGTGCTTTTACGTTATCATCCACATGGTACAGTTTAGTATAGACTCCTGCCATTGTAATAAGTAATGTAGACACCACAACTGCACCAGCCAGACCTGCATACATAATCTTTTTTGACTCTGTGTAAGCCTCATCATACTCTTTCCTGCCAAGTCGCTTGCCAACCATTACCCCAGCAGCAGCTGACAATCCGCTAAGTGCTCCTACGATAAGCTCCTGTATAGGGCAGGTAAGTGTATAAGCCGCCAGGTTAGAAGTTCCTAGATGTCCATATACTGCTGATTCAACATTCTGTCCAAGGCTCCATAAAAATTCACTGATGAGAATCGGCATAATCATAATAAAATAGTCCTTAATAGTAATTTTACTGAAATGCACTGACCATACCGGTTTATCTCCATCTTTCCTGATACATATGGCAAATCCGGCAGCAATAACTCCAAGATTAAACAACTGTGAAATAAGTGTTGCAATCGCAGCGCCCTTTATTCCCATACATGGAAATCCGAATGTTCCAAATATCAGCAGATAATTAAGTCCTGTATTTACACCAACCGCTCCAAAGCTTGCTAGAAATGGTATAACAGCGTGTTCTCTGCATCGCAGCCATGATGATAAAATATTGCTTATTGCCATTGGTATATATGAAAAAGCTATAATTCTGAAATATACTGTACCTGTGTTTATAATACTTGCATCTGTAGTATAAAGTCCGAGAATCTGAGTTGAAAAGCATCCGGCAGTCAGCATGAATATTCCCGATATTAATATCCCACAAATAAGACTTACGTCAAAGCCGCACTATGCCTCTTCTGTATCTTCAGCACCAATAAACTGTGCGATTAATATCCCCGCAACCGTGCTTACCGCACCGATTACCACCGAAAAAATAAAAGAAAAATTACCACATAATCCAACTGCCGATATGTTAGTCTCACCTAATTGTCCAATCATAATCTGGTGGAGTACTGTATTTGCTAGAATTATCTCAATCGTATATAAAACTCCAATTTATAAATTTTATCAAATTAGAATTTCTATTTCTGCTGCCATACCATTAAATAATCTTTTTCCCCGGTAGTTTCATCCAGTCCACTATATTGAATCTCAAATCCTTCTCTCTGATAAAAAGATATGGCCGGTATATTTTTTTGATATACATTTAAAAGAAGTTTGCTACTTGTATCCTTTACATAATTCAGCAGAATTTTACCAATGCCCTGCGACTGCATTGCCTCAGAAACAAAAATACCTTCTATATATTCACCATTCATTCCGATAAAGCCCTGTATCTCATAATTATCTTCATAGACATAGACAGTTGCCTGCAGCAACAGTTCTTTCACAAGTTCCAAATTTTTTTTCCAATATTGAGCCGGGATAAAATAATGGGCCTTTATATTGGTATCCAACCATATGTCTGCAACTATATTGATATCTGCTTTTCGTAATTCTCTAATCATAGCAAAAAACTCTCCTTCTACTTCCGATTTATCAAACTTATTTTATTTCTGTTGAATCATCTTAAAATGCTTCAATGCCTCCACAATTGCACTCTTCTTATCTTCTAGACACTGCGGCTGCCTACTTTCTTCATTTTTAGATAAATTAGGACTTGGAACAAGTTCCAAGTCTGTCGCGACAGTCGTCGAATTGCCCTGCATACCCCTTCTACAGACAGGGCATTTAATAATTCCGGATAAATTATGCTCATGTAGGGTGCTATGCGTTTTTACCTGTAAAACACCTGTTTTCTGACACTTTCTGTATGCCTGATTCCACATTTTTTCTGATATGATTGCCTCATGGATTCCATCATTTAACATGTATTCCTTTTGTTTTACAATATGATATTCATTCCTTGTCCCCGGAATCTTCTCATTTTTTCTTCTACCAATTGCGTGTTAACTAGTTAAGTAACTCTTTTCAGTAATTTCCTCCACCATTTTCTTTCAAACGCTCGTCATCTATCGTATGCTTTATATGTTCACTTATATTTAATTTACTGCATTGATACAAATAGAGTAAAATTTTTGTCAGTTGAATAAATAAAAAAGTGAGAGTAATCGTTAAACCTTTGATATAATAGTTTCAACCAAAAAAACAATAACAAAGGATACTACTCTCATAAACATTATATCATTATTAGAAACATTAGTTAATACCCTTTTTGAAGCAGAAGGTAAATTTTTTAAAAATCCTAAAGATTTCTATTCTTTAGAAAAGGCTGAAGTTATGTTGCTTACAGAGGCTCTTAAAACCAGCTACAACGAAGCAACAAGAGTGTTGTCATCAAAACAAAGAATAACTAAAACTACAGTGATGAATAAGGTTTATAGTCTCGCAGATGAGGTACCATATGAAGCACCAAAAGAAGTTAAAACAGTGGATTACTTATTTATTGAGGCTGACGAAGATCATATAGCAGAACAGCATGGTAATGCAAATAATTCAAAAGATAATAAAAGCTTTATTTCAAAACTGATATATATTTATGAATGCAAGAAAGAATCGGAAGGATGCTCCGTTAGAAAAGAGCTTATTAATTCGTATTATTATAGTGTTTTCATGAAAAGAAAGTAATGTATCAAGTGAAATATCAAGCAGTCTCGCAATTGGTGCCAGCAGTTCAATATCCTGCTTGGAATTACTATTCTCCCATTTGTTTACAGCCGGTGTCGTCACGCCTAATCTGTTTGCCATCTCCTCCTGCGTCATACCAGCTTCTTTTATATATTTTTTTATAACAACGCCTATATCCATTTGCTTCATCTCCTAAATAATTCAAAAGCTTTTGTATACTCAGCATATCAGATTCATATAGATTGCACAATTGAGCAATGTTTAATCTTTATTCAAATTAATTAACCAGCAGGAAATGTTACATAATTTATCTGCTGGCTTGGTGGCTTTGATACTTCTTAGGTTGACGGCTAGATACGCATTAGAGATGTCTCCATCCAAATGCTGTTCTAGCAAGGGATTTTTCCCTTGAACCCTTTGTTTATTATATGTGGTGGCGCTTTTTGCCCCCATTTTATCATTTTGGTGGTGCTTTCCGTGCGATAACGAGTGTCTGAAGTACGCCTACTGCTGAGTTGAAAAATGCCATAATAAAATCCTCCTGTTTTCTTAAAAATTTGTTTTTGGTTTCTTTGTATTTAGCTGTCCTTTCAAAGCCCCGTCGACTGAACTTTGAAAATGCGCGCATTAAAAAAAGCCCCTAATGCAACTGCACTAGAAGCTCTTTCTCAAAATTAAAAACTACAACAAAAAAGCATCAACTATAATCGATTGATGCTCTCTTACTTTCATGATTAGTCAAAATCATATGGATTGCTGTAACACATCCAATCAAGCGGATACATGACACCATATTCCGCCTCGAATTCAGCCTGGCGTTTTGCACGCTTCTTAGCTTGATTTGCCGATGCTTTCTTGGACTGTTTCTTAGTCGCCTGATCATTAGCAACTCTTGCCTTGTAGGCCTTGTTGTTTGGATTATGCTGATTAGCGTAATTATCCAATTCTTTTTGACTGTGTGTCTTAGATGATACACCTTTTGCCATGACTATTATCTCCTTTCTACCTGAATTCCATAGCAGCAACCACGCACCAGATAGCGGACAATACTGTCACCTTCTTAGCTGAATCTGAAAAATCAGATTATCCGTGCATTTATTGTTTCTCAGGTTTGGAGACTAATTTTTACCGAAATAAAAATTATCAATAACATTTTAGCCAAGACATCTCTAATAACAGCAAGGTCTTCTATGGTAAAATATAAATCATAGGAGGCCTTTTATTATGGCAAGAAGAGAAAAGAAACCTGTACACAAAGTAGTAATGGCAGAAGGAAAGCGAAACATCATTCAGCAACTTCTTCAGGAGTATGATATTGAAACCGCTGAAGATATCCAGGATGCTCTTAAGGATCTGCTTGGCGGCACCATCAAAGAGATGATGGAAGCAGAAATGGATGATCATCTTGGCTACCAGAAATCTGAACAATCTGATAGCGATGATTACCACAATGGATATAAATCAAAGCGTGTAAACAGCAGCTATGGCAGCATGTATATCGATGTTCCACAGGACCGCAAATCGACATTTGAGCCACAGATTGTAAAGAAACGTCAGAAGGATATTTCTGATATCGATCAGAAGATTATTTCCATGTATGCGAAAGGGATGACGACCCGGCAAATATCCGAAACCATCGAAGATATCTACGGTTTTGAAACATCAGAAGGCTTTATTTCAGACGTTACAGATAAAATTCTGCCTCAGATCGAAGACTGGCAAAATCGACCGCCGAATGAGGTATATCCAATCCTCTATATAGATGCCATCCATTATTCCGTACGCGATAATGGAGTGATCAGAAAGCTGGCTACCTACGTCATTCTTGACATCAATACAGAAGGGAAAAAAGAGGTTCTTTCAAGCACTGTCGGTGATAATGAAAGTTCAAAATACTGGCTGTCTGTCCTGAATGAGCTGAAGAATCGTGGTGTAAAAGATATCCTGATTATCTGTGCTGACGGTCTTAGTGGTATTAAAGAGGCAATTGCCGCTGCATTCCCCAAAACGGAGTATCTGAGATGTATTGTACATCAGGTAAGAAACACTCTAAAATATGTTCCAGATAAGGACAGAAAAGCGTTCGCTTCCGACCTAAAAACGATTTACCATGCTTCCGATGAAGAAAAGGCTAGACTGGCTCTGGATCGCGTTACTGAAAAATGGACCACAAAATACCCGAATTCTATGAAACGCTGGTATGATAACTGGGATGCAATAACGCCGATTTTCAAGTTCTCACCGGATGTCAGAAAGGTTATTTACACGGTCAATGCAATCGAAAGTCTGAATTCTACCTACCGTAAGCTCAACCGCCAGAGAAGCGTATTTCCTAGTGATACAGTGCTCCTGAAAGCCCTGTACCTGACAACTTTCGAGGCCACTAAAAAATGGACTATGAGCATTCGGAACTGGGGACAGATCTACGGTGAACTCAGCATTATGTACGAGGGAAGACTCCCAGAATAGCAGAATCTGTATGCATGATGAGAAGGACGTCTTTGACGTCCGCTCTTGACATGCCTGAAATCATGTCGTATATATAAAACAAGAGCTGGAAGCTCCAATTTAGTGCTTCCAGTTCAATCATTATCATAGAAGATTATTATTTACAGACTTTTCTTCATAGTCTCGAATATTTTATTATCTAGCAGCTTCATTATGTTCACTCATATATTTTAATCTTTTTTCATGCAAAGTCTCTGTTTGACCCACAATAGCAACATTGTCATATATTCGTATTGATTTCCACCCCGTCACTTTACATCCCCAATTGTTTATTGTCATTTTTTCCCCTTTATACATCACATATTTATCATCTAACAACTCTGCTTCTGAATCTTTTGCATCACACGAGTTAACTGTAATATAAAGTTTATCGCCTGGCTTTACTAAATTGAACTCAATTAACTTGTCCATTTTAGGGAATGCCGCTTCTGTTCTTTTCTTACTGCTCTTCTGTATAGCACCCAAATCAATTTTGGGTTGGGGCATACAATAATCCAATATAATCTCAACCATTTCTTTGCCTCTCTCTTTAATATTTGAGTACATAGTAAAAGAATTGTATTCCTTTAACTCTATTGCGGTATTTTGTCTTCCAGAATTTTTGTCTCTATAATAAATTCTTAGATTTCCTATTTTATTTAATATTTGACTTATGAAAGTATCATAATCCATTCCCTCAACAACAATATCTTTTGGAAAATCATGTCCTGGTTTAAGAACTAAAGTATTGGTATTCTCATCTTTATAATATTTGTATTTTGCATCCTCGATTTTCGGTGTCTGCACTAGCAAATGGTCCAAACTGAATGCATCACTAAATGAGTCAAATAAGGTATAAGCTTGATCATACGAAATAACTGGAATACCCTTTGAAACAGTTGTTGATTCATATAACGCCAATAATGCACATGTAAGTTTCTTGTTTTGATTATATGCATCTATTCCCATTAACTCTGCTTTTAATTTCTCTGATGTAATTCCTTTATTCAAATACTCAAAAGCTAGAGAAGTTATAACATTATCTTTTATGACCGCTTTGTTATCGTATATTTCATTCATAATACTTGAAAACATAGTAATTGCATCTTTGCTATCTCTATCACTAATAGTAAGGAACTTCACCATAAATCCCACCGTTTCAGTTACAATTTCTACCACGTCATCCTTAGCAATTTTGCCTTCACTATAATCAACAAGCATTCTCAAAAACAATGCTTTAGGGTGCTTATATGAAACTTCTGTAAATATTTTATAATAAAATCTAAACTTATTATTCTTTATAAGGTTATTTGCCTTATCTGTATCTGACAACATAATATAGTAATCAACCTTATTATACATATCATCTAATAACTTCTTAAAAGCTTCTTTTTTTGTTGAAACCTTGTAATAAGGCATCATATCACGAGTAGCAATTGTTTTAAAATTCTCCACCGAAATATTCTGTCTATAAAAACACAAATAAGCTTTTATAAAATTATAGAGATAATCGTATAAATTATCATTTGTTTTTATTATTAACTGTCCCCATTTATCTAAATATGTAGCGTAATCACTTTCATCAAGTTTTGAAAATATATATGTTTTTATCAAGTCAATATCGTCAAGTTTTTTTCCTTTACTATTAATTGATTCAAACATAGAAAACACCTTTCCCTTTTTACAATTGGCCTCAACAACAATGAATTGTACATATTGCAACAAATATTCTGCATAATCCAAGATTATAGAGCAATCCGTTTTCATTAACATACTCTTGAGTTTCTCCGTTATAAATAAGTAATTATGTATCACTCGCTCCTCAAACTTTGATGATGTTTTATATTCCTTGCAATATTGTTCAAGGTCTTTTGCATTATCAAAACCTTTATTAAACAAATCAGAAAAACACTTTTTTTCAATACTGTTCAATGTAACTACCGGCAAATTCTTCTTATATTCTCGATTTACTACTTTCCACAGTGCTCCCTTAACTCTATTTAATGTTAAATCCTTTTCAGGAACACCACTGATTAGTGCTAACGAATATACCACAAGCAAAATCAAAGAAAAAGTCGTAATACGTTGTTGTCCATCTATAATATCATATCTCGATATTCTGCCATTTACTTTATTGTTTATATCATACACAATGATGTTTCCTGTATAATATCCATCTTCCCTATCTTCTGCATTAAATGCCTCGCTTATATCAGTAAGAAGTACTTCTATCTGCTCCTTATCCCATGAATAAGGTCGTTGATAAACCGGAACTTCATATATTAATTCAAAAAGTGTTTCCAAATTCCACATATGTGGATCAAGTATTTTTTGTGCCATTTTCATCCTCTCCTACTTTTTCATTGTCTACTTGCTAACTATTTGTCCCTTTTTTACTTTCTTTATTATTTTCTGTTTCTATTATACCATATACTATTGCATCTTGCCTTCATTTTCTCGATGCAAATTATTTTCCATATTTTTTTATTTGTGATTGTTTTTTTTCATTCCACTCATTATAATAGAGCACGGAGGAATATATCATGGAGAACTTCACTGTTTTAAACTATCAAGGAAGTAAAAACAACCTTAGTAGTTTTATAAAAAAAAATATAGAACCTTATATACAAGATGGCAAAGCTATATTGGATATTTTTTCCGGTTCCGCAGCTGTCAGTAACATGTTCAGAGATAATTACCAAGTATATGCTAATGATACTGAAAGTTATGCAAGTATAATTGCTGATGCAATATTAAATCAACCAGACATTAACTCTGCAACCGAACTTATCAGTTCATTAGATATTGAATACACTACTACAATAAAAAAACACGCAAAACCTGTTATAGACTTTGTCAAAAAAGAACAACTTGCTCTTGATAAAGAAAACTATGAACAATTAATTGCTTTATATAACCTATATCCAACTGTCTGGAATAATCAATATTCTGGTATAACCAAAAATAAATTAACTGTAGACAGCGTAAAGCAGACACACGACTTCTATTTGTTTACAACGTACTATGCAACTAACTATTATGGAATAAATCAAGCCCTTGATATTGATTGTCTCATAAAAATAATTAATTTACGTTTCCCACAATATAGAAACGCCCTTCTTTCATGCTTGTTTTATGCTATGAAAGAAACTGTTTTTTCTAAAGATGGGCATATGGCACAACCACTCAGTCTTGAAAAAAACAAAGCTCGCCTGTTTATTCAACGCAAAAAAAATGTTTATGAGTTATTTGTAAAAAAGTTCAAAGAATATATAACAATTCCTCTTTCCAAGTTTTCGGGAAAGAATATGGTTTTTAATTCAAATTTTGAAGATTTATTAGACCAAAGGATTTTTTCAAATGTGGGCTTAGTATATGCGGATCCTCCATATACAGATATGCAATATTCAAGATATTATCATTTATTGAACGTTGCTGCCAAATATGAATACCCAAAATTGACTATTACAAAAAATGGATATACAAAGGGTTTGTATACAGAAGGGCGTTACCAATCCAAACTAAGTCAGCGTAGTTCTGCAAAGCAATCCTTGGAAAACTTAATTAGTTTTTGTGCACATAACAACACTAATTTAGCCATTAGCTATGCTTACCCTCAAGACAGAGAAAACCAAGCTACAGATAGATACACTATTTCTATTGATGAATTAATCGAACTTGCCAAAAAACACTATACCAATGCTCGTGTTAATGTTGTAACGCAAGATTATAACCATGCTAATCATCGTAACAGCAAGCAAAAAAAGGTTTTGGAATACCTAATATTGTGTGGAGAGAAGAACATTAATCAAGTTAACATTGATTCTTTAAAAAATCAATTATGTAAATTAACGCCTACAAAAAACAACCCAATGTATAACTCACATATGTATTGGTCTCAGAAATCCTTCAATATATGTGACGTTTTAATAGATGCCTTGTCAAATAAAGGTGACGTTGTTTTTGATCCTTTTCTCGGCTCCGGAGTAACAACACTTGAAGCAATCAAAAGCGACTTATCTCGTTGCGCTATAGGCTGTGACATTAATGATATGCCATTGTTTATTTCCAAACTTTTACTATCTATTAATGCCACTCCTGATATAAAAAATACTCTTGAAAAGTTTATTCAAGAACTTAATTCTTTAGGTCATTATTACGAAACAACTTGTCCTAAGTGCAATGCTGTTGGAACCATATCAAAGGTGATTTTTGATAAACCCGAACGTACCAGTTCTAATGTAATAATAAAAACTATAAATTATAGTTGCAGCTGTACTAAAAAGGGGGTTAAGTCGCCTGATAAAATGGATTATATTAAATTTAACACAATACGAAAACTTGAAAATGTTACAAGCACTAGTTTGCTATATAATTCAAAAATAGCCGTAGCTAAAAATGATGATATAAAAAATATTTTTTCAGGGCGTAATATATCTGTTTTAGACGAGATACTGAACATCATTAATAAGTACGAACCTGCATATCAAAATATTTTGAAGTATATCCTTATGTCTATACTTCATTTATGCAAAATAACTGACAAGCATTCAAATTCACAATGGCCACTATGGATACCTAAAACAGATTGTGTTGAAAAAAATATTATTGAAATATACACAAAAAAGATCAAGAAATTTTATGATGTCATTCCGTTTATGAAAGAAAATTATGCGAATTCGCAAATAGTTGAATCCTACAATATGCTTTCACCCGGAAAATGTTTGCTTATGCAGAAAGGTAGCCAGTTGATTACAGAACAGGATATACCTGACAATGGTGTTGACTTAATCATTACGGATCCGCCCTACCTCGAACAAGTTTTATATTCGGAATATATGCAATTATACAAACCATTTTTAAATCTAGATTATAATCTAAATGATGAAATAATTGTATCTTCCGCACCATCTCGAAGCAAAAACAGAGATGATTATTTTCATTTATTAGATTTAGTTTTTAATATGTGTTTACACAAGTTAAAAACCAATCATTATTTATGTTTATATTTCCACGATTGCAATTTAAATGTTTGGAACGAGCTAATATCAATTTTGGAAAAAAACTGTTTTAGATTTATTACCCAAATACATGTTGATAAAACTGTCACATTAAAGAACATTATTAGTCCTAAGAAATCATTAAATGGTGATTCTATACTGATTTTTTCCAAAAGTGACGCTCCTATATATCATAATGCAGAGGAAGATGTATCCGAAATTGAACACAATATAATTCGTCAAGCTAAATATATGGTAAAATCGAATGGTTCGTTATTTACTCCTGAATTATACGATAACGGACTTATGGAAATTCTGATTCAAAATGGCTGGTTGGAAAAGCTATCCAGCAAATATTCTTCCCTTGTTGATATTTTCGAAAAACATTTAACTTGGGATTCTTCTATAGCCAAATGGAGATAACAAAAATGCGAGGAAATCCTCGCATTTTTGTTTATACATCTTGAATTCCATTATAATACTCGTCTGGGAAATATCTATTAAGTCGTTGCATCAATTGCTTTCCATCAACAATTTCGACTTCTAAATCCATTGCAACTTTTTTCCCATCCTTTGTATAACCAGAAGTTGTTACACACACTGCATAATCCAATCCTCTTCTTATTCTCTCTGCATATAGACGCTGTATAGGATCTGAACCCACATTAGATGCCCAACGCTTACATTGGAAAATATAATGTAACAATCTATCCTGCTGTCGTTTAGATGCAATTATATCAACACCTAAATCACCCGCACCACCCATTTTTATAACATTTTCATAACCTTCTGCTTTTAACAAATTCTGAACTAATATTTCAAAATCCGTACCGCTTAATGTTGAAATATCAATAGCATCTTCATTAGGTTTACTAATATCTTTTCTCTCAACATAATATTGCCCGTCTTTTTGACAGTAATTAGATATCAATTTTTCTATATCTCTCTGGTGACTTTTATCTTCTAATATTTGGGCAATCGTTTTGGGGTTACCATCACATAATGAATTCACTAATTCAAAATAAACATCTTCCAACACAAACTTGCCTTTGCTATTTAATAGTTGTCTTATAAAAATAGGCATCAAATCATACAATTTGGTATATAAGTCTGTTGTATCCTCAATATCCAAGTACAATTGATTGTTATCTATTTGTATGCAACCAGCATCTACTTTAAAGTATTGTTCTAACAAAGCTTTTATTCTGAATATATCTTGCTCACTTGCTATATATGAATATTTTGACTTTAAATCATTACAAACCAGCGTTACAGCGCTTGTCAAAGTTACATAATCTTTGGTTCTTATTAAATACGAATATACCTTTTTAACAAGTAGAAACTCATAATTCTCATTTCCAATATACCAATATCTATCACTCTCTGGTAACTTATAGAAAACAACTATCATCTCATTCATAAATGTATTGGTAAATGCTGATTGTTTTCGCATTGTTGGATCTTTTTTCTCAATACCTATTTGATATGCATATTCAAATCCATTTTTTCGTGCCAAATTCACAATTTCGATATACGTTTTAAAATACTTCGCTTTTCCCAGTTTCATAGTAAAGAAAACAAGCCCATCATTATTTAAAACTTTAGAGAAATGCGCAAACATATTATCGATATCTTTATAATAATTTTCGATATCTCTTTTTGCAGTTCTGCTTTCCGCATTTGTTTGAACAATTTCCTGCTCTAGCATTTCTTCTGTCAAAACATATTTCGAATCATAAAACTTTTCTAGCCATACACGGTACAGTTGATTTCTCTCCAAGTATGGAACTTGATCTGTGTATGGGAAATCCGTATAAATAACATCCACCTTCAAATCAGGATTTTCATCTATATAAGATGCATAGTCCTTATTAATAATTGTTACCTCTGAATCCGTCGTTCCAATTTGTTTATTACTATATGCTGTCTTAAACTTGCAAAAGCTTTTATATTTATCTTCAAAAAGTAACCAAACATTCATATCTTGTGCGCCATGCCCTACCACATGATATAAAATATCTGTGCTTGATCCATACATCGCAATCCTTGCAAGAGAAATAGACGCAACTAAAACTTGTTCTAATACATCTCTTTCTTCTGATGATTCAAGCTTGTTTATCGCATCCTGCAACATCAATAATGCTATCTTATTTCTTTGTGTAAAAATTCTATCATATTTATCTGCCCCTGTTGATGAAGTAATATTAATTCTACTATTTACAATGTATTGCTTTTGAGGAAATCTATCTACATTTACCTTATCCAAGCTAATAAGTTTTTTATAATCATCTTCATCAAATTTTTTCGCTTTTTCACCGCAAATAGGACATTTGTCTACAAGCTTTATATTTTTTCTATCTACAATCTCTCTATTGCTAGACGGATTAAAGTATCCTTCTTTACCTTCCTCCGGATCAAATAAAACTTTGTGTATGTAATTTTTACAGCCACAACAGGATGTTTCATATAATGCCATTATTTCTTCATATACATCACTTTTTACAATATCAAAGAGTTCTTGCAATTTGAGCATATCCACTCTATTCATCAATACTGCAACTGCATTAAAAGTGTAATTATCCAGCTCTGTTGCATAAATCCTCTTCACCTTACCCATTGCTGCATATACAAACGAACCAGCTCCCATAAAAGGATCATATATAATATCATCACTATCGCACACTGCTTCTATAACTTTTTCAGCTATATCCGGCGATTTACGTCCTTTAAAATTAAAAGTTGTTCGCATTTCATTTGGGACAGTATTAGGAACAGCTTCTATTGCTGTCTTGATTCCATTTAATCTAATTTTTACACTCTCAGGTATTTGTTTTTTCATCTGACTCACCCTCCTTAATTAACTCATATGTGGGTTTTCCCAATGCTTCCGCCATTTCATCTAATTTGCTTAATGGTGGTGTTTTAAAATTTTCTTCTCTAAAATATGATTTCAAAACATCTTCGCTGACAAAGCCATAAAACAAGGCCGCTTTATCATTCCACGAAAACCTACCTGCTTGCATAAAATATTCTTGTAAGTTATGTAATAATATTTCTCGTGAATTATTTCGTAAAAATTCAATTTCCGCAAAAATTTCCCCATTTTTTTGTATCAACGCATATGATCGACATCCAATTCTATCCCCCATTTGATCAATCTTCTTTAAAGAGGGACACCGAGCTTTACTTTGCCAACGCTTTATTGAATCTTCTGAAACATTTAAAAGCTGTGCTATATCCGCATATGTATCTAAATGATGATAGGCAGCCAACCGGTTAATGTTTTCTACAAGTATGTCTAAAGAACCCATTCTGCATCTCCTTCATCAAGCATACGTCTCACATCCACCATTCCTATATACGAACTTATTCTCCTGATAGTTTTTTTACCATTCGTCCGGTCTTGCAATTTACATTGCAATATAGAAACAATCGCACTAGGATTGCAGAAGTAGACTCTTTCTACTGAAAATCTTTTTTTATTAACTATTGCCAAAACAATTTTTTCATCATCCAAATATCCATCCAATACATTTTGTGTAATATCTTGAAATGTCCATCTAGGAGCACTACTTACTTTATATTCGTATGTGCGCCCACATTCGTCATATGCATCATGTTTTCTTTGCTCCGAATTCACATTATGGTTAAGCTCATATGCCACCAATAATTCCCACAACTTATTACTTGTCAAAATCCCATCAACACCTGTTATTTCTTCAATCTTTGATGCTGTAAAAAAAATCTCTTTTAATTTGCTTGAACAAGTTGTTGTTTCCATTTCAATTATATCATATGACATATTACTCACAATCTGCATTGGACTAATATTAATCATTCTTCTTAAATTAAAAATATGTTGCGTCTTTTCTTTCATATATCTTGCAACTTCTTCTCCTGGAACAACATATATTTTTTCAATATGCGGAATTGTATACTCATCATTGATTACCGTAAAATAAACTTCTTTTACATAATACAATTTTTCAATCGTTCTATCAGTAAAATCATTAAAAGTCCATGTATGATTAGAACTGGAAACCTTATAATGTTTATACTCGTAAAATTCACCATTTCCGTCTCTTGCATCAGGTGTATTTGCATGCCCATTAATAATCTGATGCCCAAATTGCTCTGCAATAAGAACTTCATATATCTTACTATTAGTATATATGTCGTCTATCCCATTAGTAAAAAAATGATCTGCCAATACCTTTAGCCTATTTATTAATTGTCTTAATTCCATTTTTATCACCTCATTGTATATGATATATCTCTAACAAACATTTTTCGTGACTATTTGTCACTTTTATATTTGTGCTTTATGACTTTCTGTCGAATAGCAAAATGAAAAGCGGTTTATGTGCTAATTTATACACATAAACCGCTTCATTTAACGTCGTAAAACCTTCTCAACCACCTGTCCGATACTTTCCATCCATCACAAACTGTTTCATAAAATCATATGCCTTATTCAGTGTTTCCCGAAGTATAGAGTTTTCAGCTTTTAATTGTGTTGTGGTCAAGCTTTTTTGTAACACTTTGTTCGATAAATACCTACCTGTAACGAGCCTCCATTGGTGTTAAATAATTATTGTATGAATGAGGGCAAACATAGTTATACCAATTTATGTATTTCATAGTTAGTTCATCCATCATCTCTACATTTGAAAATGAAATTATGTTATAAAAGTTGCTTTTGAAAGTGTTATAAAATATTTCCATGGGAGCATTATCATAAGGATAGCCAGCCTCACTCATACTTTGTGTTATATTATTCTCTTTGCAAAAATTTACAAATTCCCATGAAGTAAACTGTACCCCCTGGTCTGAATGCAAAATCACTTTAGGGTAGTTTTCCTTTTCAAGGGCTGTCTTCAGAGTGCTTATTGCCAAATCAGTGTTGATATAATCACTGTTTAACGAAGCAACAGCTGACCTGTCATACAAATCAATAATTGAACAGTTGTATCTGAATTTTCCATTTGGCTGGCGCATATATGTGAAGTCTGTGCACCATACTTTGTTCTTGCAGTTGACAGTAAAATTCTGATTTAAGAGATTGTCAAAGATTTTATTCTTTTTGCCAGTCTTGTAACCTGGCTTAGAATGCATAATTACTGCACAAAGATTCAATTCCTTGTTCATATATTTATGCATTGTGGTATTTCTTAACTCATAGCCATATCGTTTGATAAAAATGCGCATAGCCCTATAGCCTATAACACGATTGTTGTTGTAATAAACATACTTTATAAGCTCAAAGATATGTGCTAAGCGTTCACGATATTTTCGCTTTGCATCCTTTTTGTAGTTGTAATAACAATTATGACTAATGCCAAACTTCTGGCATAGCCATCTTAAACCAAATATATTTTTATTGTCATCGATGAATCGATATACCACTAATCGATTTTCTTCGCGAAGAATGCCGCCGCTTTTTTTAAGAAAGCAATCTCTTTATCTTTTTCATTAAGAAGCTGATTTAATCTTCTGATTTCCTTTGCTTCATTAGATTCTGCGGTTGTTCTGGTGGTATAGAGGCATTCTTCCTTGTATTCGTTAACCCATTTGCTAATGGAGCTTTTGGCAACATTAAATTCAACAGCAATTTGCGGTATTGATTTGTCGCCTGCCATATAGGCTTTAACTACTTCTTTTTTGAAGTCTTCGGTGTTAATGTACTGACATAGTAACGTCCTCCTTGTTTGAGTAATATTATAATATATTATTCGAACAAGGTTTTACAAATTTATTATATCACAACACTTCTGATGTCTCAAAACCGTAGATATCTTCGATGGTTTCGGATATTTGCCGGGTTGTCATTCCTTTTGCATACATGGAAATAATCTTCTGAGCGATATCAGAAATATCCTTCTGACGTTTCTTTACAATCTGTGGCTCAAATGTTGATTTACGATCCTGCGGAACATCGATATCCATGCTTCCATCATCTCTTTGATGGTGCCGCCAAGCAGATCCTTAAGCGCATCCTGGATATCTTCAGCGGTTTCAATATCATACTCCTGAAGAAGTTGCTGAATGATGTTTCGCTTTCCTTCTGTCATTACTACTTTGTGTACAGGTTTCTTTTCTCTTCTTGCCATAATAAAAGGCCTCCTATGATTTATATTTTACCATAAAAGACCTTGCTGTTATTAGCTATTTACAGAAAAAGTTTCACACACTCCTAAATCGTGGGACAAGCCTCATTAATATCATCCTTTATTTTACTTTTTTACCAAAAACTTGATTTTATTTTTACGTTTTCCTGCTCTGTAACTCTCAATTTTGTCTAAAAACCAGATAATTTATTTTTATATTCATCAATATTTCTGTGAAGCAATTGTATCTGTTCCCTTAACTGTTTATTAGTATCAATAGCTTGACCATATAATTGCTTAACCTAATTCAATTCAGCTATCACTCTTTCCTTTTCTCTCTTTTCATCTTCATAGAATTTTGTGCCAAAATACTTCCTAGATATTGGATCTACTAATAGTTCACCCCAAATATATCCACCATTTTTCCCATCCAAGTTTTCTGTAATTTCAACAATTTGCTTCTCTTCATCCTCTGCATTGTTAAAATTATCTTTGACATTCCATTTACTGACTGTAAATTCTAAACATGCAAGTCCTTTTTGTTTCATTTGGCTTATCTTTTTACTATCTACCAGATGAGTATCTTTTATTTCAATTGCAAACTGACCTTCCCATTTTTCAACATAAATTGCTGGATCCGCTTTCGTGAAACTCACAAGCAAATCAACAATTCGTCTACTTCCATCTTCCATAAAAATAGTTTATTCTTGCAATATTTCATCAGGATATATCGTCAGAGCCTCGCCCTTCCACCTTATTTCTAGACGCTCAATCCTAGAGATACATTCTTTGAAAAATTCATGTCTATATGATTCCTCACTGCCTTCTCCTTTGTTTTCGAATTCGGCATTATAATATCTAAAATAACTATTCTTAAGTATACCATTTTTCCCAGTTTAAAAACCATTCTTACTTTATTTTCCGTTTTTTTACAAATGCTATAAATGTTATTTTTATACTTTTCCCAAAGATCTGGCCGATTCTGTTTCCAATCTAATGCATCCCATATAGTAATTCTTCTATATTTTCCATCTATTAATAAATCTGCCCTTCTTTTCAATAACATCATCTCCTTCTGTGTCTTTGTTAATAAATTCTATACTCGTCCAACATTTTCTTTAGTACAATTGCATTCTCATATTCCTCTTTAAACGCATCCTCTCGATATGCACTTGGCAATTCCATATGTGGTAATCGTACATCCTCCAAATAATTCTGTCGTTCTGCCCATTTCGTAGCTGCATACTCTTTAAAATTTTCTTTCTCCTCATTTGATGAAAATATCAATATACATTCTTCAAATTGTTCTCTTGCATACATAGCTTCATGACTATCATAATCACAAAAGAAATCATGTAAAATCATTTTCTTTGTTCCTTTTACATAGTATTTAAAGCAAACATTTCCTTCATAACGCCAATCATCAAACAAAAAATCTGTACATGGAACATTTGTAAAATATCTACCACCATCTAATCCTGCACCAATAATAGAAAATAGTGTTGTCTGATGATACTTAACATTAATATTATACCAACGTGGTCTACTATCCGACTGGCTGAACAAATAATACTCATACCCATCTCTATCATCACACCTAAAATGCTCAATAATATATTCTGGAGAATATTTATAATATTGGCGTGTTATAGCACCATCCTGGCACATCTTCCCATTCTTCCTTATTCAACAAATAATAAAATACCTGTTCAAGTGGCGCCATCAATAATCGAAATCTCTTTTTCCACAGATATTCAATATGTGAAATTTCAGCAGTTTTGTTTTTAGGTGTGTTACTGTCCATTACTCTAGTATATATGTTGTTATCATTCACCCCTCGATACGACTCTTCCAGAACATAAGGAGTAGAATATCCATTTTTTATTATAATTATATCTATTGTGCCTGTTTCCAGTTGCATTGTTTCAACCACTACACGAGGTCTAATCCCACCTGCAAACTTCTTATTTCTCACAAAATCCACTAGCATTTGCGTCGATTTTCGATTCTCTGCATTGGTCATATCATTAACACAATAATCATTTTCTTCATCAATTCCTATGATGATATACGCATCTCGATTCTCTAGATTATTGGCCATACAAATAATATCATGTAACAAATCCGACTGTTTTCCATCTTCATACCATTCTTTTTTAAAGTCCCAATATGCTCCTTCTTGTTTGAGGGATATTAGCTCCAATATTTCTTCTTTTTGCAATTCTGAAAGCATACTCTTCTCCATTCGTTTAAATGTATTTTTATATAGTTTCTATATATACTCATAATTCCATTTATCTACTGGAAAACGCTTATATTCCTTCAATTTTTTATTTTCTGGCATCGCAATCATTAATAGTCGTCTTGGTCTTGTCATCGCAACATAAGCTATCCTCATCAATTCGTCTTCCAAATCACCCTCCATTAAAAACTTGGGTGTAAGTGTTTTTCCAGTCTTACTTTTTACATAAATCAAAACCGCATCATAAGTTTCACCCTTTACTCCATGAATTGACGATCTTGTATAATCTCCACTGGTTTTCTTTTCAAAATAATTTTTTAATGGTATATCCTTAAACTCTGGATTACTCTTATCTCTCATTTTTATCTTGAAAATATCTTTTATATTAGTCCCCTCTGCAATTTGGAAATTATATTTTTGTAAAACATCAATATACAGATTTGTAAGCTGGCTTATCCATTCTGCTATACCTAAATCTATATTGGGCAAACCACAAAAAACATCAATTATAAAATCTTTCCAATTTTCCTCATCTGTATATTCCCTTATCTTTTTACTCATTAAATACTCATCTGTTTCCTCACCAACAAGAATTCTAAACGATGCTTTAGACATATCACTGAATGCCTTCTTGCGAGAACCACATTTCCATTCATATGCAGCTTTTGCAATCAGCTCTATTTCTTTACTTTTCCACAAGTCCTTAATATCTGTATCTGAATGAATTCTTCCTCTTGTAAGAACAGCCACCTTATCCGATTTAATTTCTATATCCATACTACGACATTTTTCAAGAAAATAATCTATCACCTCAGACTCTGTATTTTCGTTCGTTAAAAGCAGTACGGGTTTTTGGCTCTCATCTTTATAATCTCCCACCGCATCGTTTGATCTTTGTCCTTGCAATGTTGCCGAAAAACAAGACGTTGCATTACAAATATGCTGTGAACTGCGAAAATTTCCCGTCAGTTCAATGCACTCCCATGACTCTGCATCTATTTTCTTTTTAAAACACTCTGGATTTGCATTTCTCCATTCATATATAGCTTGATCCGGATCTCCCACTAAAAATATTGATTTTATACCTGCTTCCGTTAGCAAATCAAATACAGCCATCTGTTCCTCTGATGTATCTTGAACCTCATCAATAATAATGACTGGAAAACGTTCAACTATTGCTGTTGCAATCATTGGATATTCTTTTAGCAACCTATATGCAAAAGATGCAACCTCATTTTGGAATATAATGTTTTTCTTCATAAGCATCACTTTATATTGCTGGCAAGGAAGAAGTTGACTCTTTCCACGTAATTCACAACTAACAATTTCTTTATCTTTATAAAATTTATTGTCAATTCCCCATTGAAATTTTTCTATGTTGTCTACACATCCATTGCGATAACATTCTGTTCTCCAATACCTATAAGGTATTTTCCAATTATCACT
Organism: Bovifimicola ammoniilytica; assembly: GCF_025567085.1. Classification (NCBI taxonomy): domain Bacteria; kingdom Bacillati; phylum Bacillota; class Clostridia; order Eubacteriales; genus Bovifimicola; species Bovifimicola ammoniilytica. The sequence continues at coordinate 98,627 of NZ_JAOQJN010000003.1, forward strand.
CAAAGCAATCAATGGTCTTACTTTTTCATGTGTCTTTAAATAGCCATATCTCAAGACAATAAATTCATTAATAAAACTATCAACCGTCCCAATGTAATGAGGATAATCCAATTTACCAATCCCCTTATTCAACAAATATGCTTTTTTATAGATTTCTTCACTAGCAACATTTGTGAATGACAAAACTGCAACTCCTTGATGATATCTATCCCAGTTATCCAAATAAGACAATAACTTAGTCGCTACAGAGTATGTTTTCCCACTACCTGGACAGGCTCTTACAATAACTCTACCTTCAGCTTCCAAAAACGATAATTGCTCACGTGTTAACTCTTCCATATCTACCTTTCCGTCACACAATACACTGCTTCTTTCAAATAATCAGGGATAACAAATTCTTTCTCGATATTTTCACCCTTTTTTCTCATTTCATACTGTTTCTTGATTATCTGACTTATATACTGTGCAATCGCTCCTTTGCATTTGTCTCTTGCTCGTATGAATAGCCATACACAAGCTGCTTTTTCATTCATATCATGCAATCTGTTTACCTTTTGTTCCAACGCAGGTCCCAACTGTGAATACTCACTTTTTATAGCTTCTATAAAATATTCAATATTATTTTCATCACAACACAAGGCATATTCTAATGTTTTTGTTGCCTTAAATACATTGATACCCACAGTTCTACACGATGTTTCAAGTTCATTGCATCGCTCCGATGGTGTCCCGCTCAATAATTTGTTCGATATATCACTATTCACATCATCATAATCAAAGTCCTTATTGATATAATTAGCTTCACTCTTCTTGGTACATCTATCATCATCTGTTACAATTGCAACCTTTGAAAAACAGGTTTGTACACTCTGCGAAGAAAATAAATTAACAAAAGGACCAAACGCAACGCTGTCTACATTCACAAGCTCAACTGCATATTTTTCTAATGGTCTGTCCAGTGTTTTTGCAATCTCCGGCAATAAAATTGCTTCACTAATGCCTTCTACAAATATAATACCTTTAGCAAAAAACATTTGAGATTTTGTTACATCCAAGTATTTCTGCAAATATTCTTTATTATCATCTGTTAAATTTGCTTCTGAAAATGGTAGACAATATTTTTTGTGTGCATTTTCATAAACCAAATTAATATTACCTATATCCACCTTTGATGCCAATGTTGGTGAATGCGAAGTGAAAATAATTTGTATATTTGCATCTCCTTGATTTGTATCAGTCAAAAAAGTATGTACTAATTCCTGTAATTGCGGATGCAAATGTGCTTCTGGCTCTTCAATTAAAAGCAAATGTTGATACACTCCACCTCGTTCAATTGCCATATCACCAAGCACCGCCGACATGAATAAAAGATTATTGTATCCTAATCCATTCTGATATAATTCAAATGAACTGCTTGCAATCTCATTTATTCTTGTTACTAATTCCGGAGCCATATCTTCAACATTTTCTAAAATAGACGTTTCAAAATATATCCCATTTTCGTTTTGTTGTATTTTTCTATTATCTTCATGTTCTCTTGCATATTGCTGGGCTCTCGAATACTCACCATCACTTATTGAAACTAATATCCATTTAGGTTTTACCCAAGCTCTTAACGATGAGGCAATTGAATCGAATCTTGGCTCTATTAACCCTATATCAACATGCTGGCTCAAAAAATCTTGTTCTATACGAGCTAAATTATCATTAATTGTTTTTCTGGTCTTTTTTAGTTCTTCTTTTTCCAATAGGGTATTATTTGCACTATTTAGTATGTCCACTAATTCTGCTCGTGTGCCTTCATCTGGCACCAAACTTCTTAATAATTGAGCTAATTTACTGTTTCTAGCTGGTTTCATTTCACTCTCAGAATCTCTTAATGCACCCAAAAACATTACATCCATTGCATCGAAAGTGTCTGATGACAGTGGATTTCCCTCTGTTCCGATTCCCCAATGTATTGCTCTCACTTTTTCTATACCATTAGCAACAATCACTCTTTCAAAACGAATATGAAATTCTCCACCTTGTCCACCCGCACTTTCAGGATTCCATATTTCTACTAATCTTGTTGGTACTTCTTCCAAATAAATATCAAACAATGCAAACTCAGCTGCATTTCCATCTTCACTAACGTGAAAATCAGCTCTGGTAAAAAAAATGTCTTTCTTATATGTTACGGTAGAAAATGCAATTCTGATAGCATCCATGACAGTGGATTTTCCGGAATTATTTTCACCGATAATTGCATTTACACCCTTATTAAATTGTAAGGTAATTCCATCCTCATCAAAGGCTCTGAAGTTTTTTATAGTCAGTTTTTCTATATACATTTTGTCACCTCGTTATCTGAAAATATCACTGATAAAATCTACTCTTTTTTATAATGTTATATATCCTGATAAAACTGGAATTTGCTTATCTCCTGATTAAGAATTCTATTTATATCACCTTTTTCATCTATATCGACCTCAAACTTGGTCAATAAATTATCCAATCCACCCAAACTCAACCCTGTTAATCGTGATATAAGATAAGGATTTACACCATTTATTGCCAAATCAACTATCGCCGTATTTCTAATACATTCTACGGAAAACGTATCTTTATCTTTTGGTACATCATACCCTATTTCCTTTAAAGCATAATAAAAAGGCGTATTAAATACATTTTCTGAATATTTGCATCCACAAAACAATTCGAAAAATAAGTCTTCTTTTTGAATATTTTTATTTATTTGTTCTAATTCATTTTTAATATCCAAACTCAATGCTCTAGGTAATTTTATCTCAAATCCATTAATGGTTACATAATCAAACCCCTCTGAAAAATCACCAACCTTTAAACTAGCTATTACTTTTCTCTTTGTCGGTGTCAAAAGAGTAATCTTAAAGAAAAACCCCATCATAGTCATGTTACTATATTTTTTAGATTTGCTATTAAAGTAATCCAATAATTCTTTTATCTGATCCGATTCAAAGTGTCCTCTTTCACTTGCCAGCTTCAAATTACACTCTTCAATTATATTCTGCTTAAATAAATCATAATCTGGAATTTGATTAAAGACATTTGTTGCTATTCCTTCTTTTAAAAAAAATCCAAAAAACCTTTTTATTGCATTTAAATGATTGTTCATGGTACTAACGGTTTGAATTGCATCTTTTTCGTTATAATACTGAACAGAGTCTTTTAAATGCTCACTTTTTATTTCTATCGTTTTGTCTCCCATTCCAATATGCTCTATATAATCAACAAACATTAGCGTATGATGTATAATATAAATATTCCAGTTCCGTAGATTCTATAAATTTTTCTCTACACATTCTAATGTGACTCATAATACCCTCCAACATTTTGCTTTTAAAATATTATATCACGAATAATTCTACAATTCTATCGGGAAATCAAAAAAATCACCCAATTTACATCATCGTAAAATGAGTGACTTTTCACAATTTATACTTTTTTCTTTCGGATAATTCCGAGTAAATACCTCTCACTATTTCATTGTCTATGACTCTCTTCCCATCTTGCTATTTGAAGAAATAAGTCTCCCCCTTCCCTCAACCTTAACAAGTATCTCTAACTCTTTTAATGCATCCTTGGCAATCCACATCTTATTCTTATTGCCACTTTCTTTCAATTCATAAGCTAAAAGTATTGCCTTTTCATTGTAAGTAAAATCTTTCTTACCTATCTCCCGCAATGCCCAAGAAATCGCCTTTCTAACATGTTCATGTTCACTATCAGAATACTCTTGTATAATGCCCAAATAATCATCAAGCGTATCATTGATAATCGTTTTGTTATGTACTACAGAAGAAGCTATTAACGTAAATGCTGCTCTCTTCTTGTAAATATGTGTACTTGTCATCCAATTAGAAATAAACTCATCATAGTTCTTCAGCTTAATAATTAGATTTTTACACAAGTGATTGCACAAATCCCACGACTGTACATCACATATAAGTTTATCTATTTCATCATGGGATATAGTCTTCTTGTCAAAAACCAATACCGCCAATAATTTTGCTTCGTGATAACCAGAATTCCACAGCTCTCTTGCCAGTTCATTTGACTTTCCTGTTTTCTTTGCTATTGCACGAACAACGGCTGTCGAAACACCTATACTATATTCTTCCGGAATACCCATTTTCACGACATTCGCTTTGTATTTTTCAGAAGCATTTGCTTTTAGCTCTTCAATAATTTCATCACAAGTCATCTTTTTGCCTCCAATGATTCTCTTAAATCCTGAATGTATTTAGCCTACTGTTTCTTTAAATACATTCCCACAAAAGGCTTCATAATCAGCTTTTTAGCGGTTACATCTTCTGTAAATTCAATAAATGTAACACCATCGTTATAAGAAAATTTTCTCGTCCAATGCCCCTGCATATTACCGTTTTCCATATCGAATTCATATTTCTTACATTCATCAAAAGCAGTAATTTTAAACTTTGTAACATAACCATCCTTCGTATGTTCCTCGAACTCTTTTTCAGGCACAGTCACCACAATTTTATCTATGTCACTTCTCCTAGAATAGTTATCCAATGCTTTAACTAATTCCCATACTTTTTCTATTTCACACTTAAATTCCACTTTAATTGTTGCTACTGACACTATTATCCTCCTTCTTCACAACCGGTAGCCAGTATTCATATATTGCATCCTTAGGATCTGCTTTTATATATACCTCAACATCAGGTATCTCCGCATACTCATACCCGGATGTGGGCAACCATTCTGTTATGACACGGCGTTCCAATTCTTGCAGAGAAACATTGGTTCCACGTCCTGAAAACACAGCCCAAGTTGCAACAGGAATATGGTACTGTTCAAAGTTATCACTATCTTCTGTAGAACTTACAACAATAAAATATTTCCATTCCTTTTCATTATGTACGCTTACACCCAACAATCCTTCCGGCTTATCATTCATTATTCCATAAAGTTTGACAAGGGTTCCATTTTCCAGTGCTATATTCCATTTGTGTGGTATTCTTGCAAAATTTTCCTCAAGCACCTTACTTAATGGACAACTTTTTCCAACAATGCGAAAGGCTTCTTTTGTTTCAATTCTGAAATTCATTTTCTCCATACCTTGTACCGAAATAGAAAACTTTATTGCCGGATAAGATTTCAAAGTTGCATTTTTCTTCTTTGCTACAGATGGTGTGCTATACCGTGTATGCTCTGAAATGCGCGATTAAAAGCTGTCGGTGAATCATATCCATATTTCAGAGCAATATCAATAACCTTTGCTCCTGCATCTTGTAAATCAACTGCTGCCAATGACATTTTTCTCCTTCTGATGTACTCAGAAACCGAAATATTTGTCATGTAAAAGAACATTCTTTGAAAATGATACGCGGGAAAATTTGCAATCTCAGCAACCTTTTCATAGTCTATTTTCTCAAGCAAATGATCTTCCATGTATTCAACAGCACTGTTTAATCGCTCAATCCATTCCATAAAATGATACCACCTTTATAATACAAATTCCTCTCTTTTTCCTACAAATAAAAGAAAGATTAAACATTTTCTTGTTTTTTAATCGGATGTCTAATTACTGTCTTCCACTTCTCCGGCGCAACCTTTCTTGCATCAGACATATATATTTCATGATGTAACCGATTTTCATTTATGTCATTTTCATATCCATTCTCTTCTAAGAACGTATCCATAATCGCTACAGATTCCGGTTCATTATCAAAAGGCCCTATATGCATGATTTGAACACATAGACCTTCTTCAATGGTCAGAAATTCTGCTTTGCTACAATCAAGCTTTTTCTTTCTTGTTGCAGTTTCTACCGCCCACTCGAAATCCTTCTTTGTAATAAAATCAGGTAATCTAATAACAGAAATCCAATTAAATGAATCCTTATTCCTGTAGTCTGCGCCTCTTACATTTTCTTGCCACCAGAAACCTTCCACGGGTGGAACTACATATTTGAAAAATCCTTCTATCTTGTAATCGGTTTTGTAACTCATCTTCAAAGTATATGCAACAAAATACAATACACTTATTGCCTGTTGGTACTCGCCATCCGGAGTATTCGGATTCCCTTTTCCTCTGACAGCAATATAATTAGCCGTCGGAACATTGACTATTTCAGGTTTATTCTTAGGCATATAAAATTCTTTATATTCCTTTTTTAAATCAAAAGCCATTCCCTACACCTCCCGAACATAATAGGAATCGTACTTTGTTCCATTATGCCCTATTAACGATTCTTCTGATAAAGAAAATCCCATATGTTCTAAAGCCTGTATACGCTCTTGGGCAATTGAAACTACCTTAGTAGCAATCATTTCACAAGCAAACATATCTCTCGTTTCAGGAATAATAATACCAAGAATATCCTCTATTGTATCCTGCTTCTCATAATCACCTCTTAAGTCAAGTCGGAGCAATCCGCAATTATTAAAATAATCCTTTGCCTTTCGATTAAACAGCTCTATCGTACCAATTGCGCAGTTGGCACTTTTATCAATAATTGTCCAGCGTACATAATATCTGCTTTGGTATTCTCTTTTCCAAAACGCAATGGTATCCTTCATTTCTTCAATTGAAGTATAGTAAAAACCATTCACACAATTATCACTGTTAAAAATCGGTACTGCATCCTTATCGGAATATACCTTAAGCAAATCCTCTGCGTCACCATCCTCAATTTCTCTCAGCAGAAACACTTCACTTTCCATAACAGGAATTTGTTCATATACATCAATACCCATCTTCTCATCAACCTCCATATCGTAATTTGTTAAACATTAAATAACTTCATATACATTATCTCACACAAATTACGACACCTATATGTCATAGTTTATCGTATAAAAAAAGAATATCTTTTGCACTATTAATAATCCGCTCTTTTATGTGCTCCGGTTCTATAATCTCGACTTCTTTTCCCTGTGACAAAACAACACCTATCCACCATTGTTCCTTCTCTACAATATGAATCTCCATAATAGAACTACCGTCATCACAGTTTTTTATTTGTTGTCCGTTTAAATATTCCTTTATTCCGTGTATCGCATTTCCACGGCATCGCATCCGAACTCTTGTGGATATGTCCTTTCCCTGATAGGAATTGTCACAATCATTTAAAATATCCTGTGCCGACTTGTGCTCCTTGGAAAATTCATCTTCCGTTATCCAAACATCTTCCATCCTAACCAACTTATATGTTCTATAATCCTGTTTTGCCGTATTATAAGCCAACATATACCAAGCATACCATTTATAAATAACTGCTATCGGTTCTACACAATGTTCTCTTGTTTCTCCTCCATTATTTGTATATGTAAATCTAACCACTTGCTTATTCTTAACTGCAGACTGTAAAGTTTGAAGCAATGTCTCATCGCCTTCTCTTAATACAGAAAAATCCAAAATCATACCTGTATTATTGTTCTTAGATATAGCTGTTATTTTCTCGTAAATATCATCAGCCATCGGATTATTCGTAACCGTTTTTAATCCATTTATGGCAGTTGCAATATAGGCATATTCATCTTCCGATGCAAATTGGTTATTCATTTGGAAATCACTTAAAATTTCATATCCACCATTTGTACCGGTAAGAGCACAAATCGGAATGCCTGCCTGACACAAAGCATCTATATCCCTCTGAATCGTCCGCACAGATACTTCAAAATGCTTTGCCAGCTCTGATGCAGAAGATTTTCCGTGATTAAGCAGATATAAAGTTAATGCGTATAATCTGTCTGTTTTCATCATTAAATCCTTTCTATCTAGTAGAAAACTTACTGCATATTATACTACTCCAAAGTAAGCCCTTCTCCTATACATTCCATCAACACTTCCATAATATATTTTAAATTTATCTTGTCATATGGATTTCTTAATCTCTTTTCGATCACCAACGCCATTCCCCATATCTCTGCAGCTGGACCATCAAAATTATCATAATGACAAATAAATCCATCCGCAAGAATTTTAATGGCTTTTCTAACCGTCATATCACTTCCAGCTATGAATGGTTGATCTAACATTGTATCTATTCTATCAGCTAATTCGTGTTCTCCAATTTTCCTTAATAGAATCTGTGCCGTATAATTATTTTTCAACTTAGGACTTTCAATACACATAGCACGCAATTGAACAATAATCATATCAAAATATGTAGAAATATCTATATCATTATTCAGTGGCTCATCTATTTCTACAAAACGTTGATACCTTCTTAGCAATATGTTGTAATGCACATTAAAATGGTGTATATATTCTCCTAATGCAGCCACCTCTTCAATTTTACTATTTTCTATATTCAATTAATTTTCCTCCATATTTATCCACTGAATAAATGCCGTTTTATCCGAACTATTATACCCTGCCTTTCGATAAAAATTCAATGTAGACTCTTCTTTAGAACCAGTAAGCAACATCATCTTATAACAATTATTCTCCCTAGCAATCTGCTTAGCCAAATCCAAACAGCTCGTAGCATAACCCATTTTACGATAATCTGCGTGTGTCACCACATTCTCTACAAATGCATATGGAAGAACACCCCTTGTAAGATTCGGAATAATCACACATACGCAGGATGCCACAAGTTTCCCTTCCACTTCACACACAATAAGATGATGATTCCTGTCACTAACGATACTATCCCATGTATTTCGTAAATGCTCCGAAGATTCAGGAACCCTGTCTTCGTGAAGATATAGGTATAACTGTAATATTTCATCTAAATCATCTTTATTTGCTTCTCTAACACTCATTTTACCAATCCTTTTATTATAAAAATCTAATACAAATCAAAAAGAAGTGTTACTTCCCTTGAACTTCTACTTTTCTTTTTCACAATACGAGATAAGGTCATATCTATTCAATATTTGATATAATATTGAATACTCTTGATTTATCAAATTTAATTCACCTATGTAATTATTTTCTTTTCCCTTTTCTCGATCATAAACCAAGCACCCCACCACTCCATTTATATGAATTTTTTGAATATAGCATGCATTATAATCACCTATACACAAATCCAATTGTCCTACCTGCCTTATATCGGTCTCTAATTTTTCTTTTTGTTTTTTTAGTTTTTTCTTTTGTCTAATACGAATAAGTTCATTTATTACAATCTGCTTCGTTTCTAAAATTTGTTCATCATCACCAGTAATCGTTAATTCCTTCTCTAAGTCCGTTATTTTTTGTAACAACAAGTCTCTTTCATATTCACCAATATAATATCTATATGATCCAGCCTGTCCCTTTTCAGCATATCTTGACAAAATAATTCCAAAGAAAGAAAGCAATATTGTTACCATCCATACAAACGTAAGCAATACACTTTCACACTCCATCATTTGACATACAAATGATGCAATGACGGATATAACTAACGAGTAGAAGCATGTTATCAAATTATCAAACAAAGAATTTTGAATCAAAAGAAAGTCTGCACGTGCATACAATCTTTCTATTTCTTTGTTTTTCACAAGCTCATCAACTTTTCCGCCCTCTTCATAGTAAAGGTTTATTATTTGAATTTGTTTTATATAATAATGTTTATCTTCACCCCAACATTTTTTATATTGATCAATTTTCTTAAAAATTTCATCATCACACTTCTTAATATTACGGATACCTCGTTTCATAGTAAGAATTCCGCAGATAACAAAATATACTATCATAGCCACTGCTATCAATAAAAAAATTGAACTTAGTATTGTTCTTATAACTCCAACTATTACTAAAGAAAGCTGGTTAATATTATACGCAAAAAGAACGGTTGCGACACATGTTATAGCAAATATGATGGCAGTAATAACAATATAACGTTTCTTCCACTTTTCCATATACTCATCCTTTCTTAGTTGCTAATTTTAGTAACTCTCTTATATTATGTTAGAAAATATATCTACCTTATTCGACAAATTCTTTTATAATATTATACCACATTTTTACGTATAATCATCTATAAATATGGGTAAGTATTTTTTAGTCACCCATATTTATATTATCGGCTCTTGTTCGTGCTAACCCGAACTACATCTTCATAATACTGTCTATTCTTCGTCGCTTCAATCTCCGCCTTAATGTAAATGATACTATAAGAATGTGCATTTGGGAATGCGGACATATTCTTGGACTCGATGTTAATTATATCAGGAGGATATTATGTTTACTTACGAAGAAAAGATTAAAGCTGTAGAATTATATTTGAAATCTGAAAGTTGGACTTTTACTATTAGAACATTAGGTTATCCATCAATTGGGGCATTACGACAATGGGTTAAGGAATATTTATCTTTTGGAGATATTAAAAAAATTCATAAAAGAAAACCTAAATATTGCGAAGAACAAATTCAGTATGCTGTAGATTATTATATTAATCATGGACGCAACATTTCAAAAACAGTTAGAGATTTAGGATATCCTAATAGGGATTATTTAAAGCAATGGTTAATTGACAGAGTACCTGATTTTAAATATACTTGTCGTTCTGGGAAAACAATGGTAAACTTATCAGAAAAAGATAAGTTTAATGCGGTGACTGAATTATGCTTAAAAGAAGAAACCGCCTAAACATTTGCTGAAAAGTATGGGGTTGAGCGAATGACTTTATATAACTGGAAACATCAACTGCTTGGAGATAAGGAAGGGGAACCATTGTCTAAACCAAAGAAGATTACAACTATTGAATTACAGAATGAAATAAAGGATTTGAACATACAAGCAGAAGAACTACGACGTCAAGTATATCAATTACAGTTAGAAAAGGATGTTTTAGAAAAGGCTGCTGAAATAATAAAAAAGACCAGGGTATCAATCTAAAGACACTGACAAATAAAGAAAAAGCTATTGTGATTGGTACCCTTAGAGAAAAATACTTACTAAAAGAATTATTGTCAGTGTTTAATATGTCTAAAAACAGTTACTTTTATCAAGTGAATGCGATTAATAAACCAGATAAATATATAAAACATAGAGAATTAATAAGACTTAGCTTTTCTGAATCAAATGGAACTTATGGTTATCGTAGAATACATTTAGATATGAAAGAATCTAATATGTGCATATCTGAAAAAGTTATACGCCGATTGATGAAGGAAGAAAATTTAATTGTTAAAACTATTAAGAAAAAGAAATATAATTCATATATGGGCGAAATTAGCCCAGCTGTAGACAATCTTATCAAAAGAGATTTTCATTCTGATAAGCCAAATGCAAAATGGCTTACAGACATAACAGAGTTTCATATTCCTGCAGGTAAGATATATTTATCTCCAATTATAGATTGTTTTGATGGTTTACCAGTTTCATGGACTATTGGTATTCATCCAGATGCTGAGCTTGTTAATACTATGCTAGATAATGCAATTGCATCTTTAAAAGAATCAAAAAAGCCTATAATACACTCAGATTGAGGTGCACACTATCGCTGGCCAGGTTGGATAGAACGAATGAAAGAAGCTGGTCTTACTCGATCAATGTCAAAAAAAGGTTGTTCTCCAGATAATTCTGCTTGTGAGGGATTCTTTGGACGATTGAAAAATGAAATGTTTTATTGTCGTGATTGGAAAGATGTTTCCATCGACAAATTCATAGATATACTAGACGCATATATACATTGGTACGCTGAAAAACGTAGAAAACTTTCTTTGAATGGAATGAGTCCAATTCAGTTCAGAAAAAGTTTAGGGCTAATTGCGTAGAAAAAAAGTCCAAAAAAACATCCGCACCCCCTTTCCTACATTCTTATATTAGCATTTGCACTTATCAATCATCCGTACCAGAAAATCAATGCACCGCTCAAATTCAATATTCTGTTGCATAAGCTCCTCCCGTCATTGTTTATACCCCCGCTGCGTTTGGTTCTTCTCATAGCCGCCCTCCGTCACCTTCTTAACCCGCACCCAAGACCTTCCACTCGTTTGCGTCAGTATAGAATGTATAAACCTGATCATCCGACACGGCGTAGAGCTGCTCTCGGACAAATTGATCGTCGTGCTCCGTGCCGATTGCAAAGAGCAGGCATTGTTGCCCGTTGACGACCTGCGTATCGCCGGTGTAGAGCAGTTTCATTCCGCGTTCCAGCGCATCCTTTACTTCGTCAGTTGCGGTAAGAAGCTCACTTGCATTTTTAGCGCGTTCCTCCTCGGTCATTTCATAATTGGTAAAATCATAGCAACCAGACTCCGTCGCCACATGGCCGTCCTTCATAGAGAGCATAGGGTGGAATTCCAGCATATTTGCACCATCCTTAACCGAGATGAGCATATTGGAATGTATTTCGCTGAGGTTGCAGCGCACTACAATTGCTTCGCCTGCATCGCCGATGAAGAGAGGCACATCCTTGTGATCGATATAGTTTCCGTCCTCAGATATCTCCGCATAGTAAATGGTGATAACGGCATCTTTGCCGGTAGGGACAAAGGCGTACAGTTCGGAACCGTCCAAAACCACCTCGTTAAGCTCCTTCAAGAACGGATATTCGCTTGCAAGCGCACTGTCATTCACGAATTGCTGCACTGCTTTTTCGTCGCACTCGCTGTCCACATAGCCGAGAAAGCCGACGCCGAGCATACATTTCTTTTCAGCGATACTGCTTCTTAGGGAAGCAAGCTCGGTGTTTTCCGACTGCGTGCTGCTTGTGGGCGGCTCCGTACCACCCGGCGGCTTCTGCGGCTGTTTTCCGCATCCCACCAGCAGCAGAATGCAGAGTGTCAGTGTAGCAAATAAGGTAAATTTCTTCATAAAAACTCCTTTCTTCAATGTATCCGTTCAAGGGTGTACTCCTGACCGGGATTTGCCGTTCCTTTTCCTCCGATGAGGGTCAAATTATTGTTTTCAAGCTTGAAATCGTATTCGCAGTCGGTCACATAATCGAGTGCATAGTCTATCTTGAGGGTATCACCGTCTATGGTGTAGGTGAACTCATAGTGATTGGTTTCCTCAATACACATACAGCCACTGCCTCTACCGTCAAACTCATACTCTGTGTACTGATTGTAATGCCAAACTCCCTGCAATACAGCGAGATTCTCCTTGCCATCTGAGCAGCTTTTACATATCACAACAATAATAGTGATAATCAATATTGATGCCAAAACAGAGCTACTCACAATTATCCGCTGTCGTTGCTTGCGTTTTCTTGCTGTCTGCCGCTTCGGGGAATGCCCTAGCTTTTGCAGTATTCGGTTTCGCTGCACTGATTTGTTCAACGGCGGCACAGCCCTACCAGAATGCGGTGTTTTTTGAGGCACCAACCGCTCCACAGAATACCGTTTTTGTCCTCACTCTTGTGCAGATGTATCCGCCCTGGACGGATTTCTGCTGTTTTTTCATCAGATGTTATCTCCTTTTTACTTCCTTGGAAACCTCTTTAATGCTTTCAAGATATGCTTTTTCGACTGGTGTCAAAGTAATCTCCTGATATTTTCTATATTCCGCTTTCGCTTTCTCCAATGCCTGTTTATGACTTACAGAACCAGCTCCAGTTAAAAGTTTTCTATTTCCTGATGACAACACACTATCCAGCTGCCCTTCTTCGAATATATGCTTTATATGTTCACTTATATTTGATTTACTGCATTGATATAATTCAGTAAGCTGCTGTTGCGTCAGCCACACTGTATCATCTTCTATTTTAACTTCTATATTTGTCTGCCCATCATCAGTCTGATATATAAGTATTTCCCCATATTCATCAGTTCCAATTTTATCTGCCATAAGCACCTCTCCAATCCATTACTTCTTAGTTATGAAATGTGAACACATGTGTTCACTATTGTCCCAACTAAATCTTATCATCATTCCAACCTCTGTTCAACCAAAACTTTTTCCAAGATGAAAGAATAAAACAAAAAGACTCCACTCTTATGAATGAATTCCCGTAATATATGTATACATCCCGTAACATATTATCTACAGGATGCCAGCTGCCTATGCTGCCTTTTTGTCCAGAAACTGTTTTACCCCACCTAAGTAATAACAGAACCGGTCAAATTGTTTCTGCCTGCTTACTTTCTCGTCATCAATTGAATCCTTGATCATCATACACACCTCTACTTCTTCTTTTATCTCTGGTGCATATTTAATAATCATGTCTGCAAGAAAGCTACAGCAGCGTTCAAAATCCTTGTTCATTGCCAAGCCTCCTCAAAATATTATCTTGTGAATAATTCACAGAACATATTTTATCTCAAGACTTACTAAATATGGAATAGATTTTACTGAATGGTAGTTTTCAAATATTTCTATCTATCGCAAATCAATTCTTTTAAGGCACATATCCTGCGATATAACCAGAGTCTTCTATGTATAAAACAATCTTCAAAAGCATCCTTGGCGATAAAGAATTTATTCTATCATAAGTAGAATATAAATCAGTCAAATCCATCTTCTCCACAAACTGACTGATTAACCGCACAGAATCATTCTTAGGAATAATTGTTTCTAATTCGAGTGGAAGTTTTAGTTGATATCCACTCTGATTTAAAGTATAATCTTTTTGTAATTTATTATGTAATAGCATACTAATATTTTACCATAAATCCCAGATTTTTCGAATCCTGGGATTTATTTTTTTTAGATTATATACCAACTTAACATAGAAAAAGGGGCATCGCACTAATTTCTTAGTGCGACAGCCCCTTGATTGCCTATCTGCAAAGGCAGACGGAGCTGTCAACAGCGGTGCAAAGCAACGTTCATTTTACTGTTGACTGGCTCAGCTGGCTTTGTGCTATTGCCTTGTAGTAAACACAAATAGAAATGATTGCTGTAATCGCTTCCGTGATCCAAAACGCATTCCAGACACCAACGGCTCCGAAAAGCCTGCTGAGTAAAAACGCAGTTGGGATGATAACCACAACATACCGGCAAAGTGAAATCAGTAATGAAGGAGTGCCTTTTCCAAGTCCCTCCAGTGCGCCGGATGATGTAACGGAAACCGCCGAGACGATAAAACCGGCGCCGATGATACGCAGGGCTGTTTCCCCGGTCTGGATTGTCGCTTCTGTGTGTGTAAACAGCCCCATAAGCTGGCCGGGGATTAGCAGACATATCACTGTCCCAAGCACCATAATGATACCGCTCATGCACAAGACGATTTTATAAATCTGGCTGACTCTTTTGTTCTCCCCCGCACCATAGTTATAGCCGATCAATGGGCGCATCCCCTGAACAATGCCATTAGCCGGAAGATAAATGAATGTCTGCAATTTGTAATAGATTCCCAAAACCAGAATATACACTTCGGAATATGCCGCCAAAATAGCATTGAGCACCGAAATCAAAAGAGATGGGAGTGCAAGATTCAAGGTTGCGGGAATACCGATGGAGTACAGCTTTATTACCATCTTTTTGCTGAGCAAAATGTACTGCCTGCGGATATGCACGCGAATTGGACGCACAAAATAAACGACCAGATAAATTGCAAGCGTCAAGGCCTGCCCGATGCCGGTTGCCAGCGTGGCGCCTTCGATTCCCATTTCAGGGAATGGACCATAGCCAAAAATCAGAATGGGGTCTAAGACAATGTTTGTTATACACCCGCACATCAAACTGATCATGGTTGTTTTCATGTTTCCTACAGCTTGGAATAGTTTCTCGAATGTAATACCAACAATGATAATCAATGTAAAAGCGAACGCAATAACAGAATAGCGGACGCCAAGTTCAATCACTGTCTTGGATGAAGTGAACATTTCTAAAAAAGCCGGCATCATTGTAATACAGCAGACTGTCATAACAACGCCGTGAATCATGGCAAGCACAAGTCCCTGCGTGGCAGTTTGATCTGCTTTTTTGTTATCTCCAGCGCCTAGATAGAAGGCAATCACTGCGTTGATTCCAACACCAAATCCAATTCCAACAGCATTGATAAAATTTTGAACCGGGTAAACCAGTGATAATGCCGTCATAGCTTCCTCGCTGATCTGCGCGACGAAAAAGCTGTCGATAATGTTGTATAGAGAATTAACCAGCATGGATAAAACCATAGGCAGGGTCATGGATAAAATCAGTGGCAATACCGGTTTTTCTTTCATAAAAGTATCGTTCATCATTTCTTCTCCTTGGAACATGTTATAAGATATTTTTGTGTCGATGCCATGCCATTATTACAAGAGCAATGAGCATAGTGGCGGTTTCCGCAACAGGAAATGCAAGCCAGATTCCGTTCAGTTGGAATAATTTGTCCAGACACCATAAGGCAGGAACAAGGAAAAGCAGTTGTCTGCATAATTGAATCGCTATGCTGGAACCTACTTTTTCTGTCGCCTGAAAATAGGTGGAAATCATGGTAGAGAGACCGCAAAACAGATAGCTTGCCGCCATAATTCGCATAGCGGATATTCCAAAGGAGCGCATGGTTTCCGACGCTGTAAATAATTCCAAAAGCTGCGCTGGAAAGAAGTTGACGGTCAATGTTCCCAGTATCATCATACCGGAGACCAAAGCGGTTCCGTATCGGAAAGCGGAGTGCAGCCTATCTCTGTTTCCCGCACTGTAGTTAAACCGCATAATAGGCAAACAGCCCTGAATCAAGCCGTTTACTGTCATAACGATCAGCTGCTGCACCTTAAAATACGCACCGAAGAATGCAATCGCCGTATCGGAATACGCCACCAGAAACAGATTGACGAATGTCACCATAAACGAACTGAGGGCATTCATAATGAAAGATGGTAAGCCAAGGGCGAATATACGGGCAATCATCCACTTTTGTATATGAAATTCTTTGATCTTTATCCGCACTTTTTGCTTTTTGCCCAGCAGCAAGGCAAATGCCAAAATCATGGATAACAAATAGCCTGCAACAGTAGCCACCGCAGCGCCACGGATTCCCATAGCTGGAAAAACACCAATACCAAAAATTAGGAGTGGGTCAAATACAAAATTAACGACCACGCCTGCAATCTGGAACCACATAGGAGCAACCATGTTCCCGGTAGCCTGTATCATCTTCTGGATTGCGATATGCACCATGTTGGGAATTTGCATGAACGAACATACGCTCATATAGGCAAGACTCAGCTGATAAATTTCTTCGTTATTGGTGAATGCCCCAAAGTAGGGTTTCATAATCAGTAATGACAGAAGATTGAGCAAAGCACCAATTACAACGGCCAGTAACAATCCATGTGTGACGGTAGTATTTGCCTCATTCTGCTTTCTCTGTCCAAGATACCCTGCAATCAGTACATTCACGCCAACGCCGATCCAGATAGATGTCGCATTCATCAAAGTTGTAATGGGAAACGACAGGGAAACCGCCGTCAAAGCATTTTCACTCAGCTGCGCTACAAACGTGCTGTCTATCAGATTATAGGAATATTGCAGAAACATGGAAATCAGCGGCGGTATCGACATTTGCCAGATGAGTTTTCCAACGGGCTCGACCGCCATTTTGTTATTGGTCTGCATGCTTTCCCTCTTTTCCACAAATTATCCGAACAATATAGTTTTGTTTGTGTGCTGTGGGCTGACCGACTTCCTGGACCGGATAGCCCAATGCAATCGCTCCGACACCACGCAAGGTTTCCGTTAGCTTCCACTCCCGCAGGAGATTCTTGCCGCTTTCGCTGTCAAAAATCTCCCGCCTATATTTGGGGTCTGTAATTGCAATGATGGTTGGAGATTGATGTCCTCCGCCGGTAGGAGCGTAAGTCCCTGCTTCCAGTACAGCGTCCAAAGCCTTGGAAGGGACCGGTTCCGATTTATAAGCCCATACACTACGGCGCGTCTTGATAAGAGACAAAAAATTTTTTTCCATACAGATATAGTCCTCCATTCTGCTAATACTTCCGAGATACAGGCAACAAAAAAGCCACACAACTATCACAAGATAGCTGTGTGGCAAAAAGATGACCGAATCCGGAAAAGTCCACTAAAATTTTGCATTTATTATTGTAGCAAACTTAAAGGAGACTGTCAAGCATCAATCATTACGGAATTGTGGCAGCTGTCTGTTGTTTTTTATGTTACTTTATGGCACATGAGAATTCTGTCTGTTTTTGTACTCATAGTGAGTGGGCATGTTCTCCCATTGGGATATATAATCAAAATAGTCTTTTGCTTCCAGCCTTCATGCAAGCACTCAGTTTTTACACATCCTGTCTTAAAATCATAGATGCTATTGATATTTCTTCTCGTATCATCGCTGATACCAAGGCAATAGCAAAGTGCCTTGTGGTACACATCCCGATAGCGCACCTCTTTTAATTTTTCATAGTAGAATTTTTCATGTGCTTCGCTGATAAAATTAATTGTCTGTTCCTTTTGGTTTTCTGCTCCTAACGCTGTGTTGTTCATAATGAACCTCTTTTTAAATTGAATTGAAAAAGGCACTCCTAATGGAATGCCCTAATATAAAAAATAGGGACACTCTTTCAAGTATCCCTACGTTCTATCAACATATCTGATAGTTCTCTATTTACTTTCATATTCAGAATTATTTGTGTTCCCACAACCGAGGTCTAATGCCACAACAACCGTTACCTTCCTCACAAGCTCTTTTTCCTTGTGATTTTCAGCAATCCTGTTGAAGCTGAAAAACTCTACAAAGTGCATAAAATTCAAGGATTTCTATAAATCCTTTCTGTGTAGTCCTACCACAGTTTCGACATGGCTCGGTTGTTCAACGAAAAACATACTCACCCCCTATTGTACAAGGAAATGGTGGAACGCACCTTTTCCCTTAAAATCTAGTGGTTCGAGCCTGTGAGAACCTTGAATTGTCCTATAATTTGTATAGGCAAACAAGGTAAAGTTCTGTTCCTTAAACTTCATTTTTAATGTCATCCCTACAAACTAGAAGTTAGCGATTTCTTTTTCCGGTATTCTCTGTCCCACGGATTTCCTCATGATAGAAATAATCTACGATCACCGGATGCCCCTGCGGGACTCTGCCATAAGGCATTTCATTATCCACAAAGGCACAATCATACTTCTTAGCCATTTTCTCAGCTTTTACTTCAAGTGCTTCAAAGTAGCTGCGGTTATGCTTGTTATAGATCTCGTCGTAAAGTGGTACAAGATCAGGATATTTTCCGGCGATATAATCCATAATTGTCTTTTTGAAACCGCCTCGAAGATTGAGATTTTCGAGCCAGAACAGATCGCACTGATCCTTTACCCGCTCAAAGATTGCTTCAAAATCCGTGATACCGGGGAATACCGGGGATACGAAACAGACTGTACGGATACCTGCTTCATATACCTGCTTCATAGCAGAGATACGGTGCTCAATGCTCGAAGCAGAGTCCATATCGTTCTTGAAATTTTCATCTAGTGTGTTGATCGACCATGAAACGGTTACACGTCCAAGCTTCTTCAACAGATCAATATCCCGTACCACAAGATCCGACTTTGTGCAGATCAGAATATCTGCGTCACTGCCGATCAGCTGCTCCAGAAGTTTTCTGGTATTCCCGAATTGCTCCTCCTGTGGATTGTAGCCATCTGTCACAGAACCGATGACCACCCGCTGTCCGGCATATTTCTTCGGATTTTTAATTTCCGGCCAATGCTTCACATCAAGGAAAGTGCCCCATTCCTCCTTGTGCCCGGTAAAGCGCTTCATAAAAGAAGCATAGCAATACTTGCAGGCATGTGTACAGCCCACATAAGGATTGACCGAGTAACCGCCTACCGGCAGACTAGACTTAGTCATGATGTTCTTCGTTTCCACCTCACGAATGAGGATTCCATTTATTACTTCTTCCATGATTTCTGTACCTCTAACACTTTATTAAAATCTTCCGGCATTTCCTGAATCATATTTTCATCCCCTATGATAGGGACAAGGTCTTCCTTCATAAACACCGGAATGCCGAGCTTATGTGCCTGGTCCGCCAGAGACCATGCCCATTCCGGCTCCGTATGAATCTTCCTGCTCTGAGCTCCGGTCATGGTGCCGACAACGATCCAATTGATTCCGGAAAGGTCAACTGTGCCGGGATCGTCGAATAACGGCTCAAAGGTAACATGGTAATGTTTTGCTCTGACGTTTTTCCGAAGGGCGTCGATACGCCACAGTTCTGCTTTCCTCGTCACCGTAACGCCAAACCATGCGTTTTCCAGATCGGTATCAAAATCCAGCAAATCAGGTCGCTTGGTAAGGAACAGGAACTGATGCTGTGGATTTTCACGGATCTTTGCAAATACCTCGTCTCTCCATTCCGGCTTCCATCCGGAGAGATCGCTCATGCCGGTAAGAAGAAAGTTCTGCGGACGTTTCTTTTCCATCATCTTGAGCTTACCCGGAAAGAATTCAGTGGCAGCGAAGTCATCAATCATATGCCAGCGTTTCACGTTGTTGCGGGCATAGCAATATGCACACCCTACTGTGCAGCCAATGACAATATTCATGTTCTGAATCTGATCTTTGATACAAATACTCATGACTTCTGCCACTCCTCAAGATTCTTTCTGATGCGATCGAGGCATTCCTCAAACCGGGTAATTTCTTCCTCTGAAAAACCTTTGTAGTAAATACTGCCCATCTCATCAGATACAGAATCATACTCGCCCTTTAAGGCATGTGCTTTCTCAGTCAGAAACAGGAGTGTTTTCCTTTTGTCCGTTTCAGACTGAACACGGCTTATCAGCCCTTGATTTTCCATTCTTTCCAGCATCGTAGTAAGAGATGTTATCGCTAATCCGCATTTAGTCGAGAGTGACCTGATTGAGATACCATCCTCCTGCCACAGCACATAAAGAATACGCCCCTGGGCTCCATTAAACGCATCAATATTCTTTTCGCTGAGAATCTTCTCGAAAATCCGGTCTCCAAGCTGTTTTATTTTGGTGACAAGAAATCCTCCATTCATTTGCATACAAAAGCTCCTATATAGTAATTTATTAAAAACATACTATATAGGAGCTTTATTGTCAAGAGTTTATATGTCTTAATAGGTAAATTCCGTTTTTTCAATTCTCCAAACTGGAATTGTTCGAGCTTTTCAAATACTAACGTCCTTAATTCTGTTCAATAATTGATTTATAGTAGTTACCAAAGTCAGCAAGTGAATTAACAATTGGAAGCATTTTTGTTCCGAGTTCCGTTAAGCCGTATTCAACTCTCGGTGGCTACTCATGGTAATCGTGGCGATATGCCAGCCCATGCATGACTCATTCCCATACATCCAAATCCGATTTCTGATACTTCTAAGTCTCTTCCTAAAATTCTTATCTCCATCTTTATCTTCCTTTTCTATATTTCAAACTTTACTGTAAGTATAATAAAAAGAGACCCCGAACAGAAGTCTCTCTTTGTTACGATTCTTCCAAATATTTTTATATTCTTTTATAATCCAAGACTGTCTATCCATGAACTGATATCTGATTCAGATGCTCCACCATGGAATCGTTCCCCTTCTTTCCAGTCACCTGTTCCTGTCATCTCTTCCAGAAGATTACCGCTGTCACCGATTCCCGAGGTCGCTGCTGTACAGAATGGGATGACTGTTTTTCCTGTAAAGTCATTCTCTTTTACAAAGTTATCTACTGGCCATGCTGCGATTCCCCACCAGATAGGATAGCCTGCATCTGTCAAGACTGGGACAAAAAAATTTTTATTTTTTTCTGTACATATTCTATCAAATCCTTACTGATTTTTAAAGTACAGAATAGTTTATTACTATTAACCTTTTCGTTACTACCCATAGAAGAAGCCAGCAGCTTTTTCACTACTGGCTTTCTGTATTACTCATTTTGTTTACTACACTGCATTTCGGATAAAGTTCTCACCCTTAAACACAACCTCTATATCTTTGTCGTTGTAAATGAGCACCTTATCAATTATGTTGGAAAGTACATCTCCGTCATACTGTTCCAGCATACTATACTGGGTTAGCTGTTCTATCTTCTCCTCTGTGTCAGGCTCCTGATTTGCAGCTTTCTCCTGCAAATCTGATATCTGATTCTCCAGATCAGCTAACAGCTCTTGGTTTGTTTTTCTTAGCTGCACATATTCTTCTTTTGTGTACTTTCCCTCTCTGTATGACTGATAACAAGAAACTGTGCTGTTTGATATTCTGTCATACTCCGCTTTAAGCTCACTAATCAAATACTCATCGCTTGTCACCTTCCTTTTATCCTTTGATGCCCTTTTAAGTTCTTCTTCCTGTATAAGTGTTCTACAGATTTCCTTTGTGATTTCCAGCACCTTGTCCTGTGCTTCTGACTTCAGCATAAAAATCTGCTGACATTCGCCAGTCCTTACCATCCTGCGTTTTGGACAGAGGAGCTTCGGTGTACATACTGCACTGGAATTCATCAGCTTTCTTCCACAATAGGGACAGATAAAAAGATTTTTCTTACGTTTCTTTGTACTCTTTTCAATCCCTCTGGCTTCAACCCGTAGCATTTTATTGACTTCATCAAACATTTCATCGCTTACTATTCTTGGTATTGCACCTTCTACAACAGACCAGTCCTCTTTATTTCGTTTGCGAACCTTCTTATTATCTCCAAAACCAACAGTTTCACATTTATTCTGGATCATTATTCCTTTGTACTGCTCATTCTGGACAATCGCTATAACTTCTGAATTATCCCACATATAATCCCCTTTATTATGAACCGGAACATAATTGATTCCATTCTTCCACTGGTTTTGAACTCTTGTCGGGATTTTTCTCTCATTTAATATGCGGGCAACCTCACTTGCATTATATCCTGCAATGATCAGTGAAAATATCTCCACAACAACCTTTGCAGCTTCTTCATCTATTATCAGCTTATGCTTATCGTCCGGATCTTTCTTGTATCCATAGCAGACAAATGATGCCGTGTATTCGCCACTCAGATTTCTTGTCCTTCTGGCACTCTTTACCTTTCTTGATAAATCCATACTGTAAAGCTGGTAAATCAGATTCTTATAAGCTACATCCATTCCTCCGGTAACACCAAAGTTTCTGTCACTGTCATAATTATCGTTGACAGAAATAAACCTCATTCCCATTGCAGGGAATACAAACTCCAGATAGTTGCCTACTTCAAGGTAATCCCTTCCAAATCGTGAAAAGTCTTTTACTATGATACATTCAAATCTTCCAAGCTCTGCGTCCTGTATGAGCCTTTGGAATTCTGCTCTGTTATTGAACATTGTTCCCGAATATCCGTCATCAAAGTATTCCAGTACCTCAAAACCTGCAAATTCCTCTGTTTTCTTGATATACGCATACAAGAGTTTTCTCTGTCCTGTAATACTGTTACTTTCGTCTTTTGTTCCTGCTTTTACCTCCTCATCCGCATCAGAGAGACGGATATAAAAGGCTAATTTTCTTTTCTCAGCCATTATCCTGCCTCTCTTTCCATATTCAGTTCTGCGAATTTTTTCAGTTCATCTTCATAGTTCAGAACGATCTCAAGATTCTTGTTTTCGTATATGCGTACCTGTGCAACAAACAAATCGACCATTTCCTGCGTCAACTTGCGTTTTCCTTTAAAACGGAGCATTTCAGCTTTTAACTGGGCAACGGTCTTTTCAGCACTTTCATACTGACTTGCCGCCTGCCTGTATTCATCAGCCTGTATCTTCAATTTCTCAATACGCTGCGAATACTCCCTGTTCAGTTGCAGGTATTCCTTTTCATCAAGCAGTTCTTCTGTGTAATCTGCATACAAGCCGCTCTTTAATTCCATAAGCCTGTCCATTTCCTTGACACACTTATTCACGGCTTCCGTATATACCTGTTCCTGTCTGATTACCCTGCTGTCATTGTGGTGTTCCTTTAATATCATTTCCCTGTCAACAAAGACCTGTATCTGCTCTTTTATAACGGCAAGCACCGCTGCATATACATCGTCTACCTTTACAGGCAGGCAGTTACAACTATCCTTTCCATATCTTTTTCTATGCGTACACAGATAAACCTTTGCGTGTTTCTCTGGGTGAATATGGATACTGCTTCCACAACAGCCGCAAATGATTTTGCCTTTCAGCATATTCACTGTCTGCTTTTTTGTTGGCTTTATTACCTTTCTTTTATTCTTCTGTACCGCATAGAACTGTTCCTTTGCAATAAGTGCAATATGATGATTTTCAAAAACATACCACTCATCTTTATTGGTAGTATGCCTCTTTTCGTGTCTGTACAGGCATACCCTGTCTTTACCAGTCACATATCTTCCAATATAGACTTCATTCTTTAAAATCTGTGACAATGTATCAACAGTCCACTTAACTCCACTCAGCTTTTCAAGTTTCTCTATATTATGCCTTACTCTGTACTGGGCAGGTGTAAGGATATGCTTCGCATTCAGTTCTGCCGCTATCACAGAATGCAGTGTACCTTTTTCTGCCTCATTAAAAATCCACCTTACAACATCTGCGGCTTCCTTATCCTCAACCATTACCTTGACTTTATTTTCATTAAAGACTACCTTATAGCCATAAGCCACATTTCCAGTCGGAATACCTTTTTCCATCGCTTCCTGCTTACTGGCAGATATTTTCTTTGAAATATCCTTAGCATACAGATCATTGGCTATATTCGTGACCGCAACCATAAGGTCTGCGTCTTTCTTTGAGGAATCATAATTATCCGTAATCGCTACAAAGCGGATATTCATCATCGGGAATACACGCTCTACCAGATTGCCCGTTTCAATGTAATCTCTACCCAAGCGGGACAAATCCTTTACGACAATGCAGTTGATCCTTCCTGCCCTCATATCCGACATCATACGCTCAAATTCCGGTCTGTCGAATGTTGTACCGGAAATTTCATCGTCCATATAGATGTCATAAACTTCCATGTCCATCTGCTGATCCACAAAGTTCTTAATGAGATTTCTCTGATTGATCAGGGTTTTTCTGTCTCTCGTTTCATCTTTTTCCGCAGATAACCTCACATATATGGCAGTCTTATACACTTTGGATAAAGCCTTCAGCGTATCCGTGGACTGTTTCGGCTGTGTTCTTGACTTCCTTGCCATTTAAACCACCAGCCTTTCCGCATCATGCTGTCTTTCCAGCTCCCCGGCTCTTGCAACGATTTTTCTGTATTCATCGTCACAGTCCAGTACGATTTCTATATCACCGCCCTCATATACCTTTACAGACTGTATAAGGCTCACTACCACATTACGGGTAAGAGAAGGCATTGTTTTCCATTTCCTGTGTTCTTCCAGCCACTCGGTATCTCTTTCAATCCCGGCAGCAATGTTTTCCGCTTCCTTCTGCAACCTGTCGATTGCCTTTTCCGCCTCTGCTCTTTTTACCTCAAAACTCTCCTTGATAATCGCAAAATCTGATTTATCAACAATTCCATCTCGGTAATCCTCATAAAGCGAAACAAGCATCTGGTTGTATTTGGTTATCTCTTTCTCTTTTGCACTGATCCTCTCTTTTGTCTTTTTCTGGTCTATTCTGAAATTGGCACTATTGCCAGCTTCCTTTATTACCTCATCTGCATCCAGAAGTATTGCTGTCATATCCCTCAAGGTATCAAATACACGGCTTTCCAAGTCTGCCTCTTTTATCCTATGGGAGCTGCACTTCTTATTCTTCTTGTTATTGGAACACATATAGTAAACATACTTTTTTCCATTTACCGTAGACACCTTTCGTGTCATAAGTGCCCCACAGTCGGCACATACTGCTATTCCGGATAAAAGATAGATAGAATCTTTTCCCGGTGCCATTCTCATATCCACTGACAACAGACGCTGTACAATCTGGAAAGTCCTTAAAGATACCAGTGCCTCGTGATTGTTGTGGCATACTGCCCATTTCTCCTGTGGCTTTAATATCTTTGTTTTAACCTTATGGTTTGGTGTTGTAAATTTTCCCTGTACAAGTGTTCCTGTATAAATAATATTCGTTGCGATACGCCTTACCGCAACAGGAGTCCACAGCAGCTCGTCTTTCTTCTGAAATGCTGTCTTATAATTTTCGCCATTGCTGAGTTTGTATGCCATAGGTGACAGGATACCAAGAACATTCAGCTTATCGCTTATGGCATCAAGGCTCATTCCGTTCTTTATCCAGCGGAAAATGTCCTGTACCACATGACCTGCATATTCGTCCGGGACAATCACATTATGGTCAATCTCAGATTTCTTGTAGCCATAGACACAGTAATTTCCTACAAATTCTCCGTTCTGTCTCTTTGTTTCAAGGTGGCTTCGGATTTTTATGGAAATATCCCTGCAATAAGCGTCATTGATAAGATTCTTAAACGGAATGATTATCTCGTTTCCCTGTGCCTGTGTATCTGCACTGTCATAGGCATCATTGATCGCTATAAATCGTATCCCCATTGCAGGAAACATCCGCTCAATGTATCGCCCTGCGTCGATATACTCTCTTGCAAACCTCGAAAGATCTTTTACAACGATACAGTCTATAATACCGTCTTTCACATCCTGCAACATAAGTTTAAATGCCGGACGGTCAAAAGTTGCCCCTGAATAGCCGTCATCCTCACGGATTGATACTATTTCAATATCTTCTTTGTCTTTTAAATAATTAAGTATCAGGGATTTCTGATTTGAGATACTGTTACTTTCAGCTTTTCTCACATCATCAAGATCGCCATCTTCCTTAGATAATCTAACATAGATGGCTGCTCTGTAAATTCTTTTAGAATTGTTCATGTCCACCACTCCTTCGATTTTCTAAGTTAGAAGTCCCAAATCAAGAGGAATGGAAACATAAATATGAAATTGATACCCTTTCGGGTTAGATGTCCTTATTTGTCTGTAATGATATCACAAATCCATCTGAATTTCCACCCCTAATTTTGGCTGACTGCTCTATACATTGGCAAGCATAGCAATATAATTGTCTTTCAGGCTTTCCCCATTATCGGAAAATGAAATCTTAATCTTGCTCTTTCCTGACCTGCGGAAATACGGATTACCTGTCTTTGCAATCATTCCCGCAACCTTCTTTTCCACAGGCATTCCGTCAGCGTACTTTATGCTGTTTACTTCCACCAATGTATCAATATCCACATCTTCTAATCTCTGTGCCGATATTTTGTCCAACTGTTCAACTGTCATCCTATCCCTCCAATCAAATTAAGCCGCCAGATATGCTGACGGCTATGTAACACCGGAGCTTTCGCCCCGGCTGGAATTTATGCAATTGGATTATTATGTTTTGTACTCATACCCAACTGGATCTGCATACCTTTTGTTATCTGTCTTAACTGGTTTTTGCTTACTTTCCCGATTTTTTCTATCAGGTCCGTATCTTTCACATCACATAACTGCTCACACTGAGCGATACTGTTCGTTCTTAATCCAACAGCCTTAAACGAACTGATAAAAATATGTGTTGGCAGATATGTCTTTTTATGAATCTTACTTGTAAGCGGTACTGCATGGAATACCGTGCTGTGTCTGTTTGCACTGTCATTGCTCACAATCACTACTGGTCTGATACCGTGCAGCTTGTGGTCATTCTCATCTTCCGGTACTCCAAAATCAACCATCCAGATATCGCCCCGTCTTATTTCACTCATAATATTCACTTCCTTGTCTGTCAACTGGTATTTCCTGCCCACGGATATATTCGACAGCTTCCTGTTCCGTAGGACAGGCAACAACTCTGTCTCCTTTCCCATCAAACACCACGGTTTCTGATGAAAATGTCACTATGCTTAATTCCTTTTTATCCGGCATTGTCCTCCTCAAATGAGATGAGAGCAGGTTCATAGCCCCTGCTCTCGTCGTTAATGCTGATCCCGTGCTCTGCTGCAAGTTCCATGATACCTTTCACCACATCTTTATCCGATGAGACATCATAGATACTGCTTACCAGAATACTGATAATGGAATCTCTTTCGATATAAAATTTAAGTCTTTCCACAGACTTCGTATCTTTAAAGATTGTTTCTACAATCTCAAAATCCGCTTTCTTAGCATATGCTTCTATCCTGTCTGCGGCTCTGTCGGCATTCCTGCCTACACAGATAACACAACACTTACTCATAAAACCTCCTATCTGTCGGCTCTGAGACGTCTGAAAAATACTGCCATAAAATCAGCAAGTGAAACAATACCGTTATCTTCCTTTTTCCCTGCCTGCTCCATCTTCTGATAATATCCAGCCATATCATCGTTTGCTGTCTCAACCGTAATGCCGTGCTCTCCGAGCATAATGATGTTATCCATAATTGTTTCTTCACAATCACCGACCATATCACTCATAAGAGTAACAACCACATCAACATCTTCCACCTCTGCCATACCGACAAAGGCAAACTTCATAGGAAATGTCATTCCCTCCGGTCTTGAGTTCTCTGAAATGACTGCAACCACCTCATATCCATTCACAGTGCAATACTCCTCAAGAACCTGCATTACCATCTGATCCGCTGCCTCATTTCCTGTTGCTCCAAAATATATAACTG
This sequence comes from Bovifimicola ammoniilytica, assembly GCF_025567085.1. Taxonomy (NCBI): domain Bacteria; kingdom Bacillati; phylum Bacillota; class Clostridia; order Eubacteriales; genus Bovifimicola; species Bovifimicola ammoniilytica. Next base: position 126,994 of record NZ_JAOQJN010000003.1, read on the forward strand.
CTTTATTCATTTTAAAATCTCCATTCCTGTTTTTATTTTGATTTGATATCCTGTGCACACTTTATCTCCTCACATAAACTGACCTGCCAATGCTCTCTGCACTTATAAGCCCCGTTGTTGTCTGCTGGTTACTGCAAATCAGTTTGTGTGGGAAGATAAAATACTATCTTCCCGGTTTCTTAACCATCCCCGTATCGGGTAACATATCCTTTGCCAGCCACAAACACTTCGTAGTTTCCTGCCCATCTGGACTTACGAAAGTAGCCACTCTCTGAAAATGCGTTTTGCTGAAATTCAGGTGCACTTATTATCTCATTACCTCCGGCTGCTAACCCGGTAGGCACAACCCTCTGCTCTTATCCTTAAAGGCTCCTGCTGTTACGTTTCTCATAATCGGCTACAGCTCTGAGGATAGTCATCGCACGAAATGGGATTCTGCCACCCTGTCATAGACAAGGCGATATAAGCTCGTGGGATATGCGTGTCCTATTCTGTTTTCAATATTCAACGGTTCTTTTCTCAGAACCTGAACAAAGTATAACTGACACCACGCATCTTCTACAGTAACCGACACTCTTTTGAACTAAGAGTAACACTCCCACCTGTTCCAAATCCTTATAAAAAAAGCCGGACTGCATTATCAAAAATGCAATCCGACTTTTTTATTCTGTCAGAAGTTTCATATTGTCAACGGCATTTAATACCATATTCCGGATAAACTGTACTTCCTTCTCCTTCAGACCAACCAGCAGATCATCGACTTCTGCCTTTCTTTCACACCCACACACAAGATAATCCAACGTTATATGAAACAATTCAGCAATACTAATCAGCGTATCTATTTTTGCTCCATTTACACCAGCTTCAATTTTCCGCAGAGCATCCACTGACAATCCAATCTGCTCGGCAAGCTGCTGTCTTGTCATTCTTCTTGCCGCACGCAACTCTTTTATTCTTTCTCCACTATTAACAATATCGTAGTACACCTTCCACTCTTTTCCGGCACCTTATATATTTGCTTAAGCTGTATTCATTGTACCGTAAGCGAATCTTTTGTAAGAGTGACTAAACCAGCTATTTCAGGTGGAATATTGTACACCTTAATACCAAGAATATAAATATTTGCGGATTAAAAAAGAGATATTTCCAAACTCTCATTACATTTTGGAAATATCTCTTTACTTAATATCCTCATCCGGCACAAACTCCATGATGTCCTCTATCTTACAATCAAGTATGGAACATAATCTGTTAAGGATTACCGTTTTTACGACCATATTCTTTCGCAATCGCTGTAACTGTGCTTTATCTATTCCATAATCTTTAATTAGTGCATACTGGCTAATATTTTTCTTCTTGAGTGTGATCCATAACCTGTCATATACTATCATTACAAAGACCTCCTCCTTGTATTCTACGCAAGAGTGTCCTATAATGATATGGTGCGTGTATGCACCATACTGTATGTATATGATAGAATAGAAAATAGCCATAATCTGCATAGAAAACAGCTCTCAAGGTTATTATGTAATATAGAACGGATTATCTGTTTTACTTTTATGGTATTCAACCGGGACAATTCAAGCACCTGACAATTTGACCGCAAATACCCTTCTCAGAAAGGATTCACAACAACACTATGAATGATAAAAACACATACTCTGTTGATAAATATTTGGAAATCATTGCCGAAAAAGAAGGAATCACAAAAGAAGAAGTCCAACAGGAAATTGGGCGGGCAGTTTCCATTGCTTTAAAAAGCCCTGATCCAAAAATGCAACGCTTCTGGACAGACTTTCCATGTGAAAATGATACTCCCACCATTGAAGAAATCATATACCATCTCGCTGAAAAATTTGCAAAAGAGTCATAGACAAAGGACAGGATAACTACCCGTCTATTCACTCAGATAATCTTCCTGTCCTCTTAATATTTGTTCAATCATATGTAATGCAAATTCTATTTCTCTTTCGTCACATCGATTCATCATAAATGCAAAACGCTCAATGTGTTTTTCTGGGTGCTGCTGGCTCATCAAAACCATAGGCGATGACTCCAATGCATGAACAATATTCAAATATGTATCAAGACTCATTGCCCTTCTGCCATTTTCAACACTTTTGATAGTATCCAATGATACATCTGCCCGTTCTGCAAGCTCTGCCTGTGTAATTCCAAGCCTTCTGCGTTCTTTTCTGATATTCTCTGCAATAATTTCGTATATGTGCTCTCTTTTCCCCATAGCCCCATCATCCTTTCTGACTTATCGCATTATATCAGAAATTATTATGGGTTTTAGGAAACTGTAATCCTTTGACATTTTCGTGTAATACTTTGCATATTCCTTCTAAACACCAATCTACTTTTACACTGAAATTTAAAATTTCAGCAAAATGTATATAACAACATGAGAAAAGCCCGTGGCAGATCCACGAGCTTTATCTCCAGTTTGAAGCATGGATATAGATAGTTCCCTGCTTTTATTTAGTGTAACATACACCTTTACTTAGCTACATGTGTAAAATCCCAGTGCGAAAATACGTCTACATAGCAGGTTTTTGTTTCAACCACATATCTCTCCATGCCGCCTAATGCTTCATTATATCTTTCTTTATATTTTGTCTCAACGACCTTATATGTATAATACATAGGACGATATTTGATTAAATAATGAGATCCTTTTGGAACAGTTACGGAGTATCCGCTACCTAAAGAATATGATTTTGATGCACCTAGTGTAACACCCAACTCACTTCCTATAGTTCCACCATTTGTATATCCACCGGAAACTGAAGCTTTAAAGGAAATATTATAAGAAGTATCTTGAGTGTAATTCAATGATAATTTTGCGCTAGATGTAGAACTACCACCACTCGTGCCATTTCTCCATGCACCACTTTTTAAACTACCTTTGGTATATTGATAACCATATACGGTAACAAAATCAGAAATGCGTTCTTCATTTTCCTCATCAGCTTTAATTTCCGTTTCAAAATAATCAGCTCCATCATGAGGCAAATTTTCAGTGTCATAGTTATGAGTCTCCGCAGCAAACGCTGTTGTCGAGCACCCCAAAATCAATATAAAACTTAAAACCATACTAATTATTTTTTTCATTAGAAGTCACCCCCGCTTTGCTTTAAAAAAACTATAAACCAGATAAATAATTGCCAAAATGATACTAAAAACAAAAAAGCCACCAATATAAATAAGAGGACTTTTAAAAAGATAATCCATGTTATTGGTAAGATATCCATTTCCTGAACTAAATCCAGTTATTGAGTCAATATATTGGACAATAATGGAAAGAAACGGAAGCGTACTTAAACCAAATATGCCAAAAATTATCATTATTATAGCTAAAATCTTCAAATGAAAATCTTTCATCAAAATCACCCCCTATTTTAATATCATTTTGTCGTTATATGCAGATCATTCTATAAGCATATTCATAATTATATTTACTTCTCCTTTCCTCAGTATTCAATGTGCCATATAGAGCAATCTGTTGTATATTCTAAGAATAGCAGGAATCAAAGCAAAAGAAAATATCCTATGCAGAAAGTGACCTGTTTTTGCAGAAAATGACCAACAGAACAAAAATTACTCAGAAATCAAGTAAAAAACACAGCATTGATACTATTTCAAAGCTACAGTTCTGCTCTAAAGAATATATTGAGAGTACGCTTTCAACAATATTTCCTAGTCTAAAAACGGTATTAGAAGAATTTTGGTAAAAATTTAGCAGGCAATAATTTGAATATTATTGCCTGCCAAATTAATGATGAAATCATATGATTCTTCTGTCAATCAGAACCAATCTGCTTTCTCCTATCGGAGTCCAAGCATACACACTCTTGCAATATAACGTATCATCAGCTCCGAGCCTGTGCTTTCTGTATATTGTCTGACCAATACTTATTGCTGAAAAAATTCCCATTTCTAGGCAAATTTCTGAACATATCCATAACAATATCATATGATAAGCCTGATGTGTCCACAAACATCTCTTTCGCATCTTTAGATTTAACTGCAATTCCGTTATCACCCACATACGCTACTGTATTGTCATCTAATTTCTGTATTAATCCCGTCATTTCCGCAAATTTCTTTAGCGCAAACTCCCCGGATTCTTCACAAAGTTTTCGGAACTTTTCTGCATCCTCACCTACCATATACGGATATTTTCCATCTCTAATATACCATGAAATTCCCGTTTCTGAATCCGTGTATTTAGGATCAGTTAATGCCCACTCTTCCAAAGGAACACCCTGATACCATACTGTCATTTTTTCACTGGAATCATTGCTTATTTCTGGTTCATCATTTTGAATTTCTTTCTCAGCAATTTCATCCTGCCCCTGTTCATATCCTCTACATGACACGTTACACTTTAGTGCCTCATAAATTTCTTGAACATTTGCATATTTGTTAACTGCTGCAACATCCGGTGTCTCTAACACTTCCTTTTGTTGAAAAGCCTTTGATTGGTTATATTTTGAACCTGATTTTCTTCCTGCGTAAATATTGTTATTTACAGCGGTATTTACCATATTTACCATATTTATAATCCCTCCAGCAGCAATATAATCTAATTTTCTTATTATAGTATGTTGCACTTTATGCCAGATTGCTATAAAATGCAACATACAATGAAAATATTCTGTTGCGCTTGCTTAATATCCCATATTCAAGCAGCTATTATTGTGCATAAGCAGCAGAAGCAATATAGCCTACCTGCGAAGACCCAACAGAATACAACTCATAATGGAAATGGTATCTAACGCCTACCTTAACACCTGTAAATGTCAGTGTCCATGAATCTCCTGAATAGTTAGCAATTTGTACCGGTGCACTTGTTCCGTCATTTCCTACAAGAGTAATTGTTCCCTGAAGATAATCTGTTCCACTTTCATTAGGCATATAAACATTTAAGCACAACTTTGTAACGCTTGAGTTATTAATGGTGTAATAATAATTTCCGTTGAATACACCGCTTCTGGAATTGCTTCTTGTAATGGTTCTATTTGCATCATACTGAATCGTATCTGCAAGAGCAACGGCGTCATCATAAGCAGGTACTACGTCCAAATCGCCACAATCGCTTACTTCTACTGCCTTATTTGCATTAGGGGCAGCCTGTCCCTGAGTGGATACTTCACTTGCAAACGCAGTTGTTCCCATTGCCAAACATAACATCAAACTCAACACCAACGCCTTTAAACTTTTTACTTTCTTCATTTTAAAATCTCCTTTCAAATTAACATCGTATAAATTTTCATTCCAACAGGAATCTATAAACAACTTTATGCTTTTTTCTGTCTTTCCAGATTTAGATAAGTATTCATATTTCGCATATAAAACATCTGCAAATCATACTTTCCTAATTTGTTCATATCCTGAATAACCTTTTCAAAGCTGGATATAAGGTCACATCTTTCATTTAATCCCATGTGACCAGTTTCTTGTGGAAAAGAGCTGAGACTATTACCCCTATCAACATCATAATATGCCTCCAAAGCACTCATTTCGACATAAGAAGCATTTCTCAAATCAATATCGTTAATATTAATCTTTTCTTCAAATTCTTTTCCATTTTCATCAATCCCTTTGGCTATCACTACAGGATTATCATCTGTTGACTCTTCTGCATACTTAATATAAAACGAAAGACCGGTTCCATTTCCGCCTGAAAACAACATATCATCCGTCTTTAAATACACTTTCATTGATGTCTGAGGAAATGCCTCATTTCCGTTAACAGATGTTTTGCTATTGTTTTGTCGCTTTCCAAATAATTCAGATACACTCTGCACTCCCGAACCAATACGCATTTAACCACCTCCATTCGCATTATAATATGTTATTTATATGAATTAACATATATTAGTTTGCACTAAACGTGAATACCGTTGAAAAGGAACGTGTAGTATTAGGGAAGTTTGTTGACCTGAAAGTTGTATTAAATCTATAACTTCCCGCTTGCGTAATCGGACCACAATCATATGTATAATAGAAGCCATCTGCGCCTGTACCAGATATAATAAATGGCTCCTGATGTATCCACGAAATACTTCTTCCATCAAATGTTGTAGTATCGCTGCCATATCCATATACCTTGATCGTAACGCCAAAATTTCCATTTGTAAGCCAGCCATATTTATAAAGTGAAATGCTTGTCACCTGCGGAGCCGGTCCATCTCCAGGCCACCATAGCGGATTAATCCCTTCCTCATTACCACTGCCTTCAACTATTGTTCCTTCCTGATCTCCTGCAATATTCACCGTCATTCCACCATCATTGGTTTCAGAATATTCAGGAATACTACTCTCCTTTTCTGCTGCTGACACCATTGTTCCCATACCCATTAACATAGTCAATGCTAATGCAAATGCAATAACTTTCTTAATTTTTTTTAACATATCAGTACCTCCTTTTTATACTTGTCATCTTGGAATAAACAATTAAGTTCCTATAGCATCTATGGCTACAGATATAATAGTAAAACACGCCAGTTAACTATCTTTCACTTTTCTTCTGGATAATCGGACGTTTCGGCTGATGAAATATTCCCATGCATGCAGGTGGGAATCTATCTATTCCATATACAGCTTCATTTCTCATGACATGTTCTACAACCTTCAACACTTTCTTATTAACCTTCTTCATTCTTTCACCTCCTGTTTAAAAATTTTTGCTATACACAGCAAAGCTGCACATAATATAACAGCTATTGCCATATAACTAACGTAAACCATATCTGCATCTAACAGAACACAGCCAAGTATTATGCACCCCTCAAGTAAAACAATAGTCCTCGCAGATTTTTTCGATTCCATCAATTCATCTGATGTCATGTGCATATTAGGATGATTCGCTGTACCAATCAATCCTATCCCTGTTATAGCAAGTAGTACTATTGCAAATAACCATTGTGGATGTTCTGACAATTTTTCACTTATAATCACGATAACTAAATAAGAAACAATGGATGCTAAATAACATCTATAAAACTTGTCCAGATGATATCCGCCAGTTCTCTTTCTTAATTCTAAAAAAAACACAAGAAAAAATATAGTTGGGAGCAGCTTGTGAAACATCAAACTGATTACGATAATACTGCCAACAGTAATAAATTTCTCTATCCAACAGATAAAAACATAAACATATCTTGCTTCCATCTCTTTGTCAATTAACCTTGCTTCAGTCATCTGACCAATTAAATCATCAGCTATTTTTTCAATCATAGTTATGCCTCCTGCCAAATTAAGTATAACTTTATCTGTTTACAAAACAATATCCATTGCAGAAAGTGACCTTTTTTTGCAGAAAATGACAAAAAAAAGTGATTTGCTTGCAGCAAATCACTTTTTTAAGGTTCATCTTAGTTTGGCAATATAACTGAGAAGTAGAACTCATTATTATCATTTCGTATAGCATAAGAGCCTTGATATTTTGTTATAACCTCAATTATATTTTTTATTCCAACCCCATGCTCATCCATTTCATATTTCTTTGAGGTCTGTATTTCTCCATCTTTAATATTAAGTTTACCATCATATGTATTCTTTACAGATATAATAATGTTGTCTTTCTCTTTAACCAGTTTCATTTTCATAAATTTTTTGCCTGAGCACTTTTCACAAGCCTCTATTGCATTATTCAAAAGATTCGATAATATAACAACAATATCCTCATCACACATTTTAATTCCTGATAGATCATTGATTTGAAAGATAAATACAATGCCTTTATCCAATGTTTCCTTATATTTGCTATTTAATATAGCATCAATAATCACATTATTTGTTTTAATATAATCTAACTCTGTACTCAAATTTCCGCTTATACTTTTCACATAATCCTTTAGTTCATCATAATTTTCCATCTCTATCAAAGACTCAATGCTCATAATCTGGTTCTTATATTCATGTGTTTTTTTCCGTTGTTTAACAAAATTTTCTGAAATAGAACGGTACATGTCTGTCTGATTTCGTGCTTTCAGTTGAAACACTTCATTTTCACGAATCTTAATTTCACGTTTTAATATATCATTTATCATATAGAACACAACTATATTCATCCCTGCTAAACACAATGCTATAACCAAGAATACATTTTCCTGCTTTTGATTCTCAATGTTTCCAGATGTCATGATCAATGCAATAACTGTGAAGATTGTAAAAACTGGGAAAAAAATAAATCGAAGCCAATCTGTACTTCTTAAAACATCCGAGGACTCCCCTCCTACTTTCTTCCTGATAAGCAAAACAACTAGGAAAAGAATTATTTTTCCCAAAACCGTTATTAAACTTCCACCTACAAAATGCAACCTGCTAATTTCTGCTATACTATCAAAAAGAGAAACATTTAACCATAGTGTAAAATAGTCTACAGAAAGCAGCAATGCCTGAAATAATAATGATAAGATTATTGCTTTTCCGAAATGAATTTTAAAATAAAAGCACATAAACACCGCAACAGCAACTATAGCCAATATTTGTTTCAAGATAAACTTATCATAAAATAATGAAGCTATTACATATTCACATACCACAATTCCTAAAATAATACTATAATTTCTATAATTATTTTTTGATCTCTTTTCAGCAAAACTTTCAAAAAATATTTTGCAGCATATTACCTCCAATATTATCATCATAATACTTTGAATGTAACTAATCAGCATCTACAATTCTCCTTTATACGAAACAAATGTTTCTTCAACAAATTTATATCGTGCTTTTGGAATTTCCAACTTAATACCATTGTTCAATAACGCCTCATACCGGCTGACTTTCTCAATATGCTTCATATTAACCAGATAACTTTGATGTATCCGGATAAAATCATTACCTTGCAACTCTTTTTCCAGCTCATCTAGTTTGCCATATATTGAATATTTTTTTAACTTGTCCTCCATAATGTAAAACTCAAGTTTATGCAATCTGCTCTCTATGTATAACAAACGCTCTAATGCTACAATCTTTGTACCCTCATTAAAGTTAAATTTCTTCTTTTGGGCTACATAATTCATATTCAAGCTGATTGCATCCATACACTCAAATATTAGTTCCGGAAAATTTACATTATTTTTCAGAATATATCTTATAGCTCCTACGCTGTATCCTTGAGGGGCACATGTAATAAATGCTGTAACAAAAACTATAAAAACATCATTGCTGACTTTTCTTATTTTCTGCGCAGTTTCCATTCCATCCAGTTCATCCATATTTACATCCAGAAAAACAATATCATACTTTGCTAGATTGATACCTAAACTTATAAAATCCTTTCCTGATTCAAATTCATCAATTTCGTATAATATATCATTTTCATTCATATATTCTATTAAAATATCATGAATGCGTTTTCTAAATTGTCTTTCATCATCACATATAGCAATTCTGAACATATGCTCATCCCCTTCCACACACAAATTTGACATACTTCTTTCATTTGGTTGGATTATTTTTTGTATATTTTCCTATTTTTTATTATATTTCGGCATTTTCATCCAAAATTTTAACCATTACTCTATATTTGTAATATTCCATGTTCGTCTACAAAATTATATATCAATACCTATTTTTAATACATTTTGCTATTGCACATATCGTTTCACTGCAATCTTTCCCATAACCATAAATACTGCTATCAGGACTATACTCACATACCCAGCATAAAAATAATCTTGTAGATCCAAACAAAATAAAATGATAAGAACACATACCTGCAATGCTGTTATGCAATGTGTTACCCTTGCATAATACTTTCTTTCTTCCTCATCAAGAGGTTTATTGATACTTTCCACTGGGGCAAGGACAATAATAATTACCACTGCAAGAACTCCGATCAATAAAATCACGGCATTAGGAACATTTTTCATTACAGGCTCATATGTATAAACCGGAATAAATAAAATTGCCATTGATATCAAAAAACAGCCGATTCTACTCTTACAGTGGCTGCCCCCACTATAGCTTCTCAACGAGGCATAAAATAACAGGAAGACCAGAACAAGTCCCGGTCTCCCCGTCACAATGCCAAATATTCCAGAAGCCAAAAGGTTTCCTGCAACAACAATGCCATTTTCTATCCCATATTGGTACAGTTCTGCATCCTCTTTTTGCACAATCCCCTTTTGTATCAATATTTCATTTATCTTCTTTGCAAATTTAGCAATCATACCCTGTTACCACCTTAAAATTTTCTAAGTTTTTTCGCATTATCCGGTAACTTGTCCTGTCCGAAAATAAACCAGCAGCAACGGTTCATATTGGTTGCAGTTACCGTAAGGGCAAGTGCTGCCACGCTGGTTAATGCTCCATGACTGAGTCGGTTCATCAATCTTCTTAATTTTGACATATATGTATGTCCTCCTTTGCATTTGATGAATGCACTATATCATACTTTACAGGAAAATGCGGCAAAGTGTAACAGATTGACATTTAAGTGTAACGCTTTGCATTTATTCCTTCACTTCAATTCCATAGAGCATTGCTGAAACCTCAAATATATCCCCTTTATCTGTAAAACTTACCGTTCCATTGTATTTTTCTACCACTTTGCGGACACTCTGAACACCATGCCCATGTCGGATATTATCTTTCTTGGTTGTTTTCAGGCTTTTATTTTTCTTTCCTGTTTTGCTGTTTGTTATTACAAGAAGCAAAATCCCCGACTGGTACTTATTTTCAATCTTTACAAAACGCTGTCCCTCCGGCACCTTGCTACAGGCTTCTACCGCATTATCCACAAGATTTCCATACAATACACCTATATCCCCATGATCAAGCTGCATCTTCTTTGGAATACGAATAGATGTTTCTACTTTTATCCCCCTTGCCTTTGCCCTGCCAAATTTAATGCGGAGCACAGAATCTACGATTGGATTATCAGAATACTGCTTTTCATCTATCTGCTCAAATTCTATGCACATCGCACCGATTTTCTCTGAAAGTTCATGCCCATCACTATTTTCCAACAGATGATACAGTTCATGCAATTTATGTTTCATATCGTGCTTTAACTTCTGCACTTCCTTATTCTGTTTTTCTGCTTCTTCATAATAGATGTCTTTATAGTGCATTTCTTCCCTGTACATTGCATCCTCATACTGTTTTTGCACAAGATAATTAAAACGTTCCATCATATACAGCATAAAATAATCTGTCAGGACAATGGAAATTACAATACTGGCACACATAAGCAGGCTTTTTTCACTGCCAGCTTCCAATGACAAAAGAATAACAAAGCAGCAGTTCAACACCGTAAAGGCAAATACCATAACAAGCACACCCAAAATTTCTTTCGGAAAATCAGCAATCTGCATCCCTTTCTTTGAAATCAATTTTGACAGAATATACATCACATTTCCACGAACAAAGCTGCATATTACCATTACCAAATAATATTTATAACTTTCTCCCATATGAAAATTCATAGCATGGAGTAACAGCAAGGCTACAGGTTCAAACAGCATTCCAATACCCATGAATGTCACAATATTTATAATTCTCGTCCACATTCCTGATTCATAATAAAATGATAACAGTATAAGCACAATCAAAAGAGTCGCAAGATTCAGATACGGATTTTTTATGCTACTGACAAATGTCCATATAATTGCAGCAATGGTAAATCCAGCCCATATCCATACCTTTGATACTGGTTTCATTTTCTTATTGGAATGAAAATAATACATAAACACTGCCAGATCAAACAGGCTGATGGCAAAGCGTATCACATATTCCATCCTTAAACCATCCTCCTTACAAACTCCATATGTTTTTCTTTTAAATTCTGCTTATGGGAGCGGGCAATCAGAAGTCTTTCTTCATTGTCCATCACTACTTCATCTCCATCAATCGCCCTGATATGCCCAAGATTGATGATATATGATACATGAATATGGGCAAAGACCTTATCATCAAGCTGTTTCCATATTTCTTCAGTTGTCATATTTGCCTTGAAATTTTCTGAAATCGTATGTATCACTGCCTGACGACCTTTCTTCTCAAAATACACAATATCATCGCAGCTAATACGAAACTGATTTTTTCGGAACTGAAAGACAAAGTCACGCTTTATCATATGAAGATACTGCATGGCTTTTAAAAGAACGGACTCCAGCTTTTCCACTGTAATCGGTTTAGAAATATAGTCAAAGGTAATAACCTCAAAAACATCCATAACATACTGAGTATATCCAGTCAGGAATACAAACAATGCTTTGGCATCTATTTTCCGGATTTCTTTTGCAAGCTGCAAACCATTCATCTCCGGCATTTCAATGTCAAATATATACAGATGATACATTTCCCCATCATCTATAACATGCTTCAGCAACTCCTTCGCTGTAAAATACACTTCATAAGAAAACTGGTACTGTGCTAACTTATCAAAAGCACTTTCCAGCATTTCTACATCTGTTCTGCTGTCATCACAGACCGCAATATTAAGCATAACACTTCCTCCTTTTCGAGCTTGGAAGCAGGAAGCACTTCAATTTATCTAATCAACTTAGATAAATACGCCAGCACACGGTCAAAAAAATCATTTCTCTGCTCTTTTGTGCTGTTCGCAACATAGTAATCCAAATTAAAATCTTTTATGTTGCTGCTCTCGCCTGTTATAAGATATGTAGGATCAATTCCATATTTATGATAGAGTGTCAATACTTTATCTACAGATATTCCAGTTACACCTGCTTCAAGTTTTCGATAATGTTCTACTGTAACACCCAATACATCCGCAATTTCTGACTTTTCAAGGTTCATATTCAGTCTTGCCTCTCTTAGTCTCTTTCCTATCTGTATATTGGCATCTTTTCTTCCTGTGTCCAAGATTTTGCACCTCTTTTCCATGTTAATCATATCAATGGGACTTTGATTCTCATAGTCCAGAAAACAACCCAATGCACATCATTTTATGCTCGTGAGTAGGTTAATTTGTGCTTTTATTAAAAAAACGAATGGCACACCTGATGCCATTCGTCTTTATCTGCTTTATATTCTGTTGTAAATTCTATTAGCGGACAGCTTTTGGCTATTTATCATATCCATCACTGCATTTCTTTTACTCTGACATCCACTGTATTTTTAAAATTTTCAATCTGATGTGAATACTGTTCATTCATAAGTGTGGAATGAATCATAAAATCCGCTGTCGCAATATTATTTGCAATCGGTATATCATACACCTGTGCAATTCTAAGAAGTGCCTTAACATCTGGATCATGTGGCTGTGCTGCCAGTGGATCGGAGAAGAAAATAACCATGTCGATATTTCCCTCTACAATTTTTGCCCCTATCTGCTGATCTCCACCTAATGGACCACTGTTATATCCTTTTATCTTTAATCCTACATGATCTGCTATCATTCTCGCAGTCGTTCCGGTTCCTGACAGATTATGTTGCTGTAAAATTTCTTTATTGTCCATACACCATTTCAACATATCCTGTTTTTTCCCATCATGAGCAATCAAAGCTATGTTTTTTTGTTTTTCAATCGTCATTGTAAGATATTTAATCATCTGCGTACCCCCAAGCTGCCGTTTCTATTATTGTGTTCCATCCTTTTTCTGTACTCTCTTGGTGTAATCTTGTATCTATCCTTAAAAACACGGTTAAAAGTTCTTTGACTTTCAAACCCACAATCAAGACATATATTTGTAATGGAATCCATTGTGTTTTCCAGTGCCGCAACTGCATAATTTAACCGGACTCCATTCACATATTTACTAAAATTACAGTGAAATGTTTTTGCAAACATTCTTGATAACACATATTTGCTTACACACAAATCGTATGCCATTTTTTCAAGACTGATTTTCTCTCTAAAATTTTTAGCTACATATTCTACCGCATTATAAATCAGGTCATCACTCCCTACTGTGCTTTTATCAACCATTGGCATTTCTGCGAAAACATGGGCAAGAATCATCTGTACATAAGCCTGTATCAGCATGGGATTCCCCTCTGTTATTCCTGCCAGATATTTTATGGCATTTACTACATCAGGATGCACTTGCTCTTTTTTTACAACCGGGTTCTTCGGGCTGTATATCTGCAACTCTTTATAATAGGAAGGAAACAGTGTCGGATCAAGATACAGGTATATTACCTTGTTTTCTTTTTTCCCAAATACTTGATAATGATGTATTACGTTTGGAAACACGATTGCAAAATCACCCTCATCCATGTGATACAATTCTTGTCCAACTCCAAGTTCAATATCCCCATCCGTTACATACACTACCTCTATTGCTTCATGTAAATGTGGTGGAAAATGCACTGTTTTCTTCCACTCTACCACTATTCCATCAGTTCTGTTCTCATATACCAATAACACTTGCAAGCAACTCCTCAAACAAACTTAGCGGATAATGAAGGAATAGTGAATGTCTTTTTCTGCACTAATCCGATAATCATCTTCCACATCACTTCCCCAGCTATCAATTCCACCGACTCCTCTTACTGCACCATAGACACAAAGGACTGTTCTTCTTGCTGGTGGCAGTTCCTCATGGTGTGTTGCGTTTTCAATCTCTGATGCTGTATAAGGCAGGCACGAAAAAGCAAATGCCTTGTCGTTTTCTTCTATTCTTAATGTCTGTGGTGAACTATCCGTTCTGCTATTATCAAGACTTGTATGTCTTGTAATCTCCAGCCACTCTGTATCCATTCTCATACCACATTCCTGTGGAACCAGATATGGTGTCAGGCTCAAATCTGATACCTCATAAATTCCTTTTTCTGCCCCTGCCTTTCTGTCCGGATAGGTTTCCCCCGATAATCCCTTGTACATATATTTATCTGCAAGTGTCGGCATAATAAACCTCATTCCGAATACCGGAAGTTCCGGCAGTCCCTTTACTCCTGTGTAATCCACATCCACCTTGATATTTCCAGTTACATCAATGGTATAAGATACAATGACTGTTGTTACTGGATTGCTGACAGTCTCATAAGTATATTTCACAATTATTTCCCCGGCAGCCACATCACCGCCATAGCTGTTATTGTCCGGAGCATACTGCTTTTGCAATTCACCATCCATAATAACTTCAGTTTTTTTACAGTCAATGAACATATCCGATGCGAGCCAGCTTCCACTTTTAATGTGAAACCTGCTGCCTCTGTCATTATCTGTTAATGCTCTCCAAAAAGTAGGCTTTGGACAACGATACAGCCATTCATAACCGTTTTTTACTATAGACTCCAAACCGCCCTGTGAATAAGAGAATATATAGTCAAACCCATCTCCATGTACACCAAGTGTATAATCTCCATATACAACTCTCAATTTATTCTTATCTGTATAAGCCATAGTAATACCTCACTTCCTGCATAGCTGGTTTTTCCTTACGGTCTGCAAATACAATTCCATTTCCTGAAAACTCATAATCAGAAGGCTTATCATCAAAGTCCCCGCCATAACGCAAAACTTCTTTTCCTGTCACTTCATCTTTCACGAGAAGTGCCTGATCAATGAAATCCCAGATAAATCCACCGTGGTACATCTCATACTTATCTATTAACTTCATATAAGTACCAAGTCCTCCCATCGAATTACCCATATCATGCATATACTCACACAAAAGATACGGTTTCTTTGGATTATTATTTAAATATTCCTCCACTTCATAAGGCTTTGCATACATCCTGCTCTCTACATCTGATATGGTTTCCTCATAATTACGGTCATAGAAAGAGCTTTCATAATGAACAAATCTGCCATCCTGCTTTTCCTTGAAGTAAGTATTCATTGCTTCTATGTCATCACCCGCATAAGATTCATTTCCTAAAGACCAGAAAAGAATTGCTGTATGGTTTTTAAAAGTTTCAAAATTACTCCTAGCCCTGTCAACAACAGCCTCCCGCCATTGCGGAATAGAACAAGGTACGCTGCACGATGGTTCAATCGCACCAAGTTTCTGGAATGTTCCATGACTTTCCATATTCGTTTCTGCCATTACATAAATACCAGCTTTATCACACAGGTAATACCACGGTATCTGATCCGGATAATGGCATGTGCGTACTGCATTGATATTATTTCTAATCATACAATCAATGTCTGCTGTCATTTCATCCATACTGATGCTTCTTCCTGTCTTTGCACTCCACTCATGACGGTTTACTCCGGTAATGACAAGACGTTTACCATTTAAATAGATTACCTTGTCAATCATTTCCAGTCTTCTGAAACCTATGTCATATGGAATTATCTCTAATATTTCTCCATCTTCGCCTCTAAGCTCTACATATGCGTGATACAGATATGGGCAGTAATTATCCCATGCCTTAACACTTCCAACCTCAGTATCTATCACTCCTACAAGACTTCCAGCTTTTTCCTCTAAGGTGATATTGTCCTCTGCCACCTGATTATTCTCTCTGTCTTTTAAAACCAAATGGGCAGATACTTTCTTTCCTTCTGGAGCAGATACTTTCATCTTTACCGATACCCTGCCGCTTATATTGTCCTTGTTTAGTGTTGGCTGAAACCATACATCTTCCAAATGCACCTCTGGCACTGCTTTTAAAGTTACATTTCTAAAAATTCCAAAAAATCGGAAAAAGTCCTGATCCTCCAAAAATGCTGCCGTACTCATTTTGTGAACCTGAACTGCCAGCACATTTCCTTTTTCTCTGATAAATGGTGTCAGATCAAATTCTGACGGTGTAAAACTATCCTCCGCATATCCTACAAACTGACCATTCAGCCACAGATACATCGCTTCTTCCACACCTTCAAAACAGATACGGATTTTCTTTTCACGCATTTGCTCACTCAAATCAAATCGTTTGATATAAGATCCGACAGGATTATACTCTGCCTCGGAAAACATTCCTGCCTCGTCCCCGGTACTCTCCATACTATACGCACCCCTGTGATATTCTTTTCCCTCCCACGGATACATCGTATTGATATAGCGTATTTTGTCATAGCCTGCCAGTTCGATATGCCCCGGAACCATAATCTTATCAAATGAAGATGCATCAAAATTTTCCTCATAGAAATTTTCCGGTCTGTCCATTACATTTTTGCTAAAAGCAAACTCCCATTGTCCATTTAATGACTGCATCAAAGGATTTTCTGATTTTTCCATATCTGCATAATCCATATAGTAACAATGGTCGCTGTGTGCGTCCAACTGGTTTACACGGAACACTTCCGGATTGTCTAACCATTTCATATCAGCGTTCATAATAATTCTCCTTTTTTTCTTATTTTCTATATAGCCCCTAAAGTCAAACTCCAGGGGCTATTTTCATTACTGATTCTGCATATTTTCTTTTAATTTCATATTTGCACTCTCTACATTAAGGAATGAAAGAATGACTGTAATAATAATGTCAAATATAAACGGAAGCCACAGATACATAAAATACATCATATTGATACAGCTATCCGGCTGAACCGCATTATCAAGGTTAATATATCCACTTATGTCAAGCAGCCAGCCTGAAAGTGCAACACCAATACCTCCACCGAGCTTTACACCTAATGAAGTACAGGAGAACATGGAACCGTCAATCCGCTTTCCACTCTTTAAATAAGTATGTTCTGAACACTGTGCAATTACTGCACTCATGTCTCCCTGCCACGGTCCTTCTCCGAGGGATGTAAGAACTGTAAATAACAGCATCAGCGGAACACTTCCCAGATAACCTGCCACTGCAACCATCAAACGGCATACTGTAGCAAGCATATAACTATACTTGTTTAACTTATACATTCCTTTCATTTTTGAAACCAGTGCAGGTGTAACGGCAAGTGCAATGATCAAAGGAATATTATTCGCCCATGAAAATACACCGAACAAATTCTTATTCAGCAATACATATGTCATAAAAAAGATTCCTACATTCACCATAGAAGCACGAAGCTGCTGAAGAATATAGATCACACAAATCATTGAAAAATATTTATTACTAAAGAGAAGTTTTATTGTCTGCTTAAAAGAAAGTTTGTCATCTTCCTCTCCTGCCACACTGTCATCTTTTAATTCTTCATCTGACAGCTCTTTTACCGAAAATACAGCAAGTGTATTGGTAATAATACCTATAATACAGTAAATAAATGCGATAGTTCTCCATGCGGCTGCACCGCCACCAAACATTTCTACTGCACCAACAGTAACAGACTGGATGACCAGATTCAATACTTTCCTCGATTCGCCCATCCGTCAAATCATAACTCATATCAAGAAAATCTAATATCTTTGCCTCTTGGACTGTCCCATCCAGAAGAATTATTTTTACTTTTCTGCTTATGTGCAAAATACTACATACAAAATCCAAATAATCTTTAGGAGTTATTCCTGTTTTTATAAATTCTTTGTGAACCGATTCTCTCCATTCGCTCGCTCCTTCACCTGAAAACGTGCTCCATACGCTTCGAACGACTGTAAGCACCTTAACTGCCCAATCAACATACTCTTTCCTATTCACATAATATATATGGGCATCATCAATCCCATCCTAGTTAGTAATTAGAATAGTATATACATTAGCGTCTTTTTCTGTTCACGTTTTTGGGGTATTACCAAATGGAAATAATTTAGTCAAAAAGATTGTGGTTAGATATTTGGTATCAAAAAACGTGATACAAAACAGGTGTTTAAAGCGATTGCACATCAACAAGGTGTTTCCGCATCAGAAGTAAAAGAACGTATTCAATCAACCATCTGCATTTACCACAAGCACGACTGCCGCAGAACGATTGCGGCGATTTCCGACGCACTGCCGGATATGGACGCAGCTATGCGTCCGCTGGCAGAGCAGACGATCCATAAACTGCAAAACATAACCGACGCAGCATTTGAGGAAGCGCAGTTCACCATGACGCTTTCAGACGCAGAGTAAAAGATGACGCGGGCGCGGCAGCCGATGATGACTGCTGCGCCCCGCGTTTTTTGTGCTAAGCTGTTTCCAATCGTAGGGATTGTTAAAAGTCAAGCCGCATCTTAGATAAGTTTGCCCAAACACCAATGATGTCAGAAGATGTAAAATAATAAAAATCAGAAGTTTCAGATTGTAGGTATCCCTTTTTTGTTGCAATACCAATGTAAACAAGTTCGTAATTCGTCCCATCTGAAAGATCAAACACGAATTTTATTGTACTACCGTCGTTAGTAGAATCTGAATTTGCATCTTTCACAGGCAGCTCAGAAAAAAACGTATATAGGTAGTCAATATCCGCTTCTTCTGTTAGCGTTTTTTCCTTGGTGTCTGCCTCTGAGTTAGAATAGTACGTTTCAATTTTCACAACATCTGATGCAGAAAAAGGAAAAACAATATATTCTTTCTTTCCACAACCAGAAATTCCAAATATAATTGCCATTGCGAGAAAAAATGTAAAGACTTTCTTCATACTTAACTTCCTTTTTTAATTTAATACAAACTGTGTACTTGAACCGACTAAACCACCGTCTAATGTGACGTGACTGTAACCAGACCATCCGTAATGGACAATTAGTTTAGTAACAAGCCCGCTTGTTGATGTTCCATAAGCGGTAACTGCATGAAATACTTTTCCACGACTTTGAACTTGCCCAGGAGAATCAGGAAAATATCCGAATACAATTACTGGACGGTTTCGACCAACTTCTGCAAAAATATCGAAATTTGTTACATAGTATGTTGAAGTTGCCGCAACTCCATACTCATTGCAATAGTCGATTAAGACATCTCGAATAGTTAATCCCCAAGAGGAATTCGATTTTCCATAAGAGAGTAACTTGTCTTGCAAAGTGTTTCCAGTAGTTTTTAAATTACCATTAGAATCAAGGAATGAACTGTCAATGACATTTCCCTTAACTTTATGCCAGTAATTCAAAATCAAACACGCTGCTGTATATCCACAGGTGTTATTCTCGTTTGCAGGATAAATTGCATTTTTGATATATTTGTAGTTTGGAATATACTTATTTGTTGCACGTGCTGAAAAATGAGATTGCAGTCTATTAACACTTGCCCTCGAATTTAGATTCGTTTGCATAAGGGCTAATACTTCTGTATCTTTCTGTGTACGAGAGTTTTGTAATGCCGTATCAAATGCAGATTGTAAAGAACGGCATTCAGCAAAAGACATATCGTATTCGTTATGAATTACTGTGTGAACAAATTTATCACCCGACAGTTGATAATAGTTAAGGGGTCCAAAGTAGTATAAGTTTTCTGAAAGTCCCAAATATGGAGAAGGCGAATCTAATGCTTCTTCCAAATACTTGCCTGATTGTGGGTCGAAAATCATATATCCTGTATCACCCACTTCGACAAGTTCAAAATGATTATCACTTAGATCCGACAGAATCTTTGTTGTCAGAGTAACATTTTGACCTGTTTCTGCAGCAATCTTAGCGTTATGAATGATTTGATGCTGATTCGCACTGACCAACCAATTATCTGCATTAGTCTCAGTTTCCATAGCAAAAGCGGTGGCACTTGTCGAAAGCAATAATAAAGAAGCAAGCAAAACACTTAATATCTTTTTCATTATAAGTCTCCTTTCACTTAATTATCTGAAAACATCCTGCTTTGTCTTTCCTAAATATGCGCATAGCAATATTTCATGTATAAACTATGCGCCTATCCTGCTGATTTTAAGTCGCAGCCTCCATAGTGGGCAGGAGAAATAAGCAGCCCCGCGCATAATCCTATGCAGAGTAGTAACCTGTGTCATCGCTTATTTCACCTCCTGTCGTGTCCTTTTACTCATATAACGGTCAAGATCAAAAAAAGGGACAAACTTTTTTGAAATTATTTTTGATTATTTTTGATTCATACCTTGTTAATGGGTTGCCACTTTCCTGCGCAACATTCTTGTGGTATAATTTGAAACAAGCAGACGCTGTAACGAATACCCATAATGTGCAAGAATAAATTTACTTGCTCACTTAGAATGGATGGCTGCAGGGCTATCCATGAGGAAACTTATATGATGATACTCCTATTTAGTGTTTTGAATGATGAACAACGTGCGCTGGTAGAGCGGATATTCCATGAGCATCATATCCACTTCCAGCGCATTTCGTTTAATATTGTGAAGTCAGAGGAAGCCGCAGAGGATGTCGTGTCCACTGCATTTATAAAAATCATGGACAACATCGAAAAAATTTCTGATTTACCCTGTCCCCAAATGACCGCTTTCTGCGTTACCATAGTGAAAAATGCTTCTATTGACGTACTACGTCAATTACAACAGAGTGTTCACATTGATTACTGGGACAATATTTCGGACGAGGACACGGACGATATTGAAGATGAATGTATTCACAATGCAGATGTACATAGGCTGACTGAGGTAATAGATCAGCTTAATCCCGATGATCGGCATTTTATCTATCTTCGCTATACGCTGGAAATGGGATATAGAGAGATTGGTGAATTGCTGAACATTTCGGAGGATGCCGCAAAAAAACGTGGGCAGCGGCTCGTCAAGAAGCTCCAAAAACTGTATGAGGAAAGGTGACGATATGGATATGAATTGGCAAACCATGCTGCATGAAGCAGCAAATGCCAGCTTTGAAAAGGATATAGAAGTTCGCTCTGCCGCCGATAATGACGCCTACTCCTGTGTAGATTTACCGAAAGCAAAGATCCGAGAATTAAGCGAAAAGATTCTGCACTTGCCGCATCAGGGAATTGTTCTATTATTTAGTAGATACTGCTTCCGGCTATCTCCCCAA
The DNA here is from genome assembly GCF_025567085.1 of Bovifimicola ammoniilytica. Classification (NCBI taxonomy): domain Bacteria; kingdom Bacillati; phylum Bacillota; class Clostridia; order Eubacteriales; genus Bovifimicola; species Bovifimicola ammoniilytica. Next base: position 148,698 of record NZ_JAOQJN010000003.1, read on the forward strand.
GAAACTGAAAAGTTTTTCCAAATGAAAAATGCAAAGGGTCGCTTCCGCTTTTACCGTGAACTACTTTCTACAAGCATGGGGCTTAGCTCGGAGCAAGTGATTTCGGATGCTTCTCTCAATCGCGCCTGTAAAATTGCTATGAAAGACTATTTACGCACGGAGCTAAAAGAGGATGCTGCTGTAAGTAGTACCGGAAAGAGCCGAACGCATATTGTGTTCAGACGGTTCGGCAAAGCTGTTGCAGTCGCAGCAATTACCATAACCCTGTTGTTCTCAACGGCTATGGTAACTAATGCAAAGATCAGGGAAAAAGTGATTGCGTGGATAGTCGAGACATTTGAAAAATACAGTATCTTTGAACTGCAAAGCGACGGGGAAAACACAAAGCCCGATTTGCAGAGCTATAAGCCTACCTATCTTCCCGACGGGGCGGAATTGAAGAATACGGTTGAACAGCCGGAAATGCTTGCCTATGAATATGCCATCAACGAATCGAGTTATTTTAATATTCTTCTTAGTAAATCAGATACAAGGATTTACGCCGACGCAGAAAATACAGAAATTGAATCGTTTGACAAGGATGGTGTGATTGGCTACTACTTCAAGAAAGATGATTTGAATTATATTTGCTATGAGCGGGATGGCGATTTCTTTTCTATATATGGCTCTATTGATATGGACGAACTGATAAAAATTGCCGCTGGTATAACAACAGAATGATATACTCATCTTAGCTGAACAAATCAAAATTTCAGGAGGTATAATAAAATGTCAGACGTATATGAAAACTGTCCAGCTTTTGAAAATGATAAATTTCTACTGAGGTTTTCGCAACTTGATGATGCCGAGGATCTTGTAAGCGTGTATAGTGATAAAAATGCACTACCGTTTTTCAACAGCGATAATTGTCATGGAGATAATTTCTATTATCCAAATGAAGATCGAATGAGACAAGCTATTAAGTTTTGGCTTAGTTCCTATTCATCCAAATGGTTTGTCAGGTGGACAATTATTGACAAAGAAAAGCATGAAGCTATCGGCACGATTGAAGTGTTTCATCGTAGTGCAAACGACAACTTTAATCATGTGGGTGTTCTTAGACTTGATTTGAAAAGTGAATATGAAACTTCAGAAGAAATTTTTACAATTATGAATCTTATTGTACCACCTACATTTGATTTGTTTGAGTGCGAGGAAATAATTACAAAAGTTCCTGTTTATGCAGTTGAAAGAATTGAAGCAATGAAAAGAGTAGGATTTAAGAAGTCAACGAAGCTGTTGGTTGGGACAATGGACGGTTACGCTTATAAGGATTATTGGACAATTAACAGAGGAGTATATATCCCTCTGGATGATTTGGAAGCAAAAGAAAAGGCGTGACCGAAGTCGCGCCCAATCTTCCCCATTGCGGGAGCATTTGCAAATACTGTTTTATGGGAACACGAAAGCATTGTCCCTTTTTTCCTCCTTGTGCGTTATATGGGTGATACCAATAATGCACAAGGAGGATTTTATTTATGAAGAAAAAAGAAATTGTCACATTGGCACTAACTACCGCTCTACTGATGACCGCTCATGCCGTACCCGCATCGGCGGCATCAAATGCGCCTGAGAGTATGTCGCAAACAGGTTCGATACAAACCATTACTCCCCGATGGGAAAGCACCAATGTTGTTGTCCCGTCTATCTCAATCTCTGGCAAGCAGATTTCTGTGTCGGTATACATTTCACCAAAAAAATCGACGACATCATCCGTAGGTACCCTCTATCTGGAAAAGAAAGTTGGGAATGGTTGGACACCCGTCACCTCATGGTCGATTGATGGAACTGGATCGGTTAGCATTACCAAAACTTACACCGGCACAATGGGTATTACATACCGCACCAGAGTAGTTGTCACAACTGGGGTAGACAAGATTGATGCAACTTCTACCGAACGCACCGTCTAAAAAATTTAGAAAAAGATTGTCCCTTTTTCTGTGTCTGTCCGTTATACAAGTAAATCCACAAAACAGGAGGTGAAATAAGCGATGGCAACGGTAAATACTTTATGGGAGCATTTGTGTGGGTCTGCTTATTTCTCTTGCCCACTATGGAGGCTGCGACTTAAAATCAGCAGGACAAGCGCATAGCTTATATAGTCGATGTTTAGGTTATGCGCTGCCGATGGTTTTATCTACTAATTTTCCATGCTCTCAATGGGCATTGATACCAAACGAAAGGAGTTAATCTATGAAAAAAGCATTATGTGTCCTGTTATCCGTTGTTATGCTACTCTCCATGAGTGTTACCGCCTTTGCCGCAGATACAAAAGGAGCACCGTCGCAAACATTACCATCTTGGCTGCCTGATGATGCACCTGCGCCTGATCCAAACTCCGAGATTTCTATTGTTCACTTTTACATCAATGAGGATGGCGAAACTATTGTTTATGATCCAGAAACGGAAGTCATTCCTTATTCAACAGCATACGGTGATGCAGGAACAGCAGCCATTTATTGGGTTAACCGTTCACAAATTTATTGGGGCATTACTTCTTATACCAAAGGACTTATGACTTTTGCAGGAGATGTTACCACGAATCGTGGAGGATTTTACTTGCTTGGAGATATTGAGTTTGACGGAAGTGCTTCTGGCAACATCATGGGAGTAACAACAAAGCGTGGAACCAATACGGCAACACTCAGCGGTTTTATGATTGATGCTAAAGGAGTTTCTTTTACCGCACCTGATGTATCATCTTCTCTGACTTATTGATTATGTCTGTACTTATTATCGAGGAAAAGCCACCTCATTTTACAGATGTGGAGTTTGAATACAAAGGAATTGAATTTAAAGCACAAATCTGTCTGTTAGACACCGGAAAAGTGATGATTTCTTTTCGTGTACCCAAAAATGAATTAGAGCAAAACCTGTGTAAAGGTTTGCTTAATTCTCGTGGTACAAAATTGGATATAAAAATAAATCATTTACCAATGTGTGCAAACGTAGATACTTGCTCCTTTGCAATTCTCAAAGGCTCATCATTATTCTCCGATTTCAGCATTACTGTCGAGAACAATCTGATTCTCAGAGAGGATAGTATCTGACCTCAAATTTGTAATCTTCCCTCTGGCAGAAAAAGGCTACGCCCGTATCAGCAGTAATGCCGATACGGGCGTTTTTAAAAAGGTGAATTTTTATAATATTACTCATCATTTGAGCAAATAAAGCAAATCGCTATATCCCGACTTCATAAGTAATTGTTTGAAACCAGAAAGCACTTCTTCTTTTGTATAATTGTTGTTTTCCAAAAACTTATTATCTTTTTCACTAAGGTACTGATAAAAAAGAGCCACCTCTATTACCTCGTTATTGTTTGTATAGTCAATGCTATCTAAAAGTATGTTCTCTGCTTCGTTAATTTTTCCTAAATCAATCATATCAAGAAATTTTTTCCCGATACTTCATACTTGTTTTCTTTTTCAAGTTCAACAGAAACATACTCTTTCCCAAAGGCTAATGAAAATAATACTCTAACCATTTCTTTTATCATTCGCATGATGTAATCTTTCTCATCGGTAAAATTCATTTTTCCATCTCCTTAAATGCCATTCTAATTGTTTGGGACATATAAACTAACTGTATTGTAAATATAAGTCGACTTATAAAACTGAAATTTACGAAAATCTCTTTTGAATCTTATACAACCATATCCCAGCGACAACAGCTATAAATAATATAAACACAACCGCAATAGAAATGGCATAATCTTTCGGTAATACAACTGCAATTACTCCAGATAACAAAACACAAATTCCTATCAACAAAACAGGCTTTCCTAATGCTTTCGCATATCCATTTTTGTCATTTGTGGTTTCAAATACTTTACCATGAACAGAAGAGTAATTTCCTTTTAACAGAGAAATACTAAAAAATATGAGAAGAGCAGAACTAAACCACATCATTATACTAAAACCTATCATAATATATTCCTCCATCAATTATTTGTTTCGGGAATTCTTATTGTCTTAATTTAAATACCGAAACCATACCGCTAAGTGTTGTAGCCTGAGCTGTAAGTTCTTCACTCGTCGCTGATGTTTCCTGTGCCGCAGCCGAATTATTCTGAACAACTTCAGCAATTCTTTCTGCGGTTGCCTCTACCTGTTCCATACTGTCTGCCTGTTCAATGGAAATTTCTTTTATCTTTTTCGCACTGTCTGCAATCGCCTGTATGCCATCCACAACTTCTCTCAATGAAGTTGAGGCTTTCTCTGCATACATATTTCCATCTCCAACCTCATGAATAGCCGCTTCAATAAGTGCTTTTGAATCCACCGCTGATTTTGCACTCTGTTCTGCAAGGTTTCTGATCTGATCCGCAACAACAGCAAAACCTTTTCCGGCTTCTCCAGCTCTTGCTGCCTCAATCGAAGCATTTAATGAAAGAAGATTTGTCTGGCTTGCAATATCTTCAATCTGTGTGATAATTGCTCCTATCTTCTCAGAGGTTTCATTTATGCGTGACATAGCCTGCACTAATACTTCCATATCTCCACGACTGCCTTCTGCAATCTCCGCATACTTATAGGCTTCATCGTAAGCTGTTCCTAATTCTTCTGCTGTTGTTTTTATTCCGCTTGTAAGTTCATTGATAGTTGCCTGCATTTCCTCAACCGATGCCGCCTGATCCGTTGCGCCTTCTGCTAAAGACTGTGCCGCTTCTGCAAGGTTTGTGGAACCTGTAAGAACCTGCCCCGATGCATCATCTACCCCTCTTACAGTTGTATCAATCTCCTCATTCATTTTTCTTATGCCTGTCAGCAAATCGGTAAATGCTCCTGTATATACTTCCTCACACTCTGTATCAATCGCAAAATTACCTTCTGACATTTCATTTAACATTCTGCCAGAATCTTTAATTATAACTCTAATTCTGTCTGACATTGCAGATACACCAGATACAAGTTCCTTAATTTCATCCTCAGACTCAACCGTTGGAAGTGGAGAATCTATGTCACCCTCTGCAAATGTAATAAATCTGTCCTTTAATTCATTTAATGGTTTTTCAATGCTCTTTGATATTGCAACGGAAAGACTGTTTGAATAAATCGTTGATACTGCAATTACAATTATTATAATTGTCAATGCAGCTATCATAACCGTTCTCAACTGTGCACGTTTAGCGTTTCCAAGTGAAATATTCAAAGCCATAAGTTTCTGTAAAGCATCATCCAACGCCTGATACTTTGGTGCTGCTTCATCGGTCATCATCTGCTGAGCCTGTAATGATTTCGCAGTATCAGTCGTTGCACCGACCTCAATTACTTTTGCATCCACTTCCTTATACTCTGCCCATGCTTTATCAATAGCGTCCATGCAGGCAGTTCCCTCTTTTGTTATCATTGTTGGGCGTATTTTTTCCAAATATTCCTCAAACGATTTAACAGCCTGTTCATGCTGTTCTTTCATACTTTCAATGAGACTATCTGAATCATAACCTACAATACCTCTTGAGGCAGCCCTTACTTCCGCTGATTCATTCATTGCCATAGCAATGTCTCCCTGTGGATACGCATAATTATCCAGTATCGTTCCATAGTTGTTTATCGTATAAAGCATAATCACTACAACCAGTGCTGATAATATTCCAAAAATGAGAATAATCTGTCTGAAAGATTTTTTCAGTCGTGCACCAATCTTCATTTTGTTAAGTTTCTTAAACATTTGTCTTGTCTCCTTCCTAATGGATAAAATGGTTCTTTGTTGTCCCATCAATATGTATATACAAGTCAATATATGACCGTACATCAAGGTGGTTTCAATATAAAAGGCACATTTCAATTATGCACTAACGCATAACCAAAATGTGCCATATACAATCAGATCATGCCAAAAGAAAACAGACTTATCCTGTCTGTCTGTCTGTCTGTCTGTCTGTCTGTCTGTCTGTCTGTCTGTCTGTCTGTCGAGATTATATGTATCAGCCTGCATATATGCAACCCCTTTCTGTGTTTTTTCATATAAAATTTGTTACTTGCAAAATTTTATACATAACCACAGTCCATCTATCTTACTCAAAGGATAACTTATTCCTCGATAAATTACTCGCCATTTCTTGCATTTTTTTATATTTTCGCCATTTTTTGCCTGCTATTAAAACAAATAAAAAGGACGCAGGATTTTACTCCCACGCCCCTAAACTTATCTGGCTTTATCTTCTCTGACTTTTGGCAGCTCCTTCCCTGCCGTTTCCTGCTTTGCCTCCGATGTTTTTCTTGCCGCAAAAGCATCTGCATTATACTTGTACTCCTGTGGTTCAGCTACCATCGGTGAGTAGATGATCTCTCTTTCTGTATCCGGTGCTTTCTGTTCCTTATCCTTTGTCTGCTCCATACGCTTTTCCTTATCAAACTGCACATTCATAGCCAGATTATCCAGCTTATCAATCGAGGCATCCAGATGCAGCTCCATTGATACAAGCAGTTTTTTCACTGCTTTCATAGGGGCAAGCACCGCCTTTGTGAAAGGGTGTTTCTGTTCCTTCTGTGAATAATCCACCTCCGGCTTATCTGCAAAGGTATGGAACGCATTGTTTACGATCTGACCAGCTTCACGGAGTCCCTTTGCAAGAAGTGCTATCCTTGCAATATCCCTGTCTGTAGATACAATCATATCTTTTACCGCTGTTCTGACATTGAGAAGTCTTTTCTTAATTCCTACAAATTCTGTCACCCTGTAAAGTGCCGCCCTGCCCTTTGCCTTTGTTTCATCAACAATATTCTTGGCAGTAGATTTTACCTGTACTTTTATCTCAGATACCTGTGACTTTATCTGCTCACATCTGGCATTGAGTCGCTCCTGTGCTTCTGTTAATGCTTTTTTTGCATTATTGATAAGGGTATCTTCCTGCATTTTCTTGATCTGGTCCTGCATACTGGTAAGTTCTTCTGTCATAGACACAATCTTTTTTTCCAGACCATCCACATAGGTGCATATCTCAAATACATCATTTGCCTGTTCTTTCATAGTATTCTTTTTTAATAAATCGAGAAGTTCTCTTATGATCTCCTCATTAGTAAGTGTCTTTTCTGCTTCCATCTGCTTTTCCTCCTTATAAACAGGGCAGCATATGCCGCCCCTTAGCCTTAATTATCGAAAGGGTGTATCCTTTTTATCCCTGTCGGGATTTCCGTGGTTCTGTTCGGCATTCTCCCTTGCTTTTTCGTTGCTCTTATCCTTTGCTTTCTCATATTCTGCAATAATCTCATTATAGAGCTTCTCCCTGAAATCCTTTGTGACCGGATAGCAGACATCCTGATAAATCGGTTTGCCGTGCTCGTCCACCTGCTTTGTTTTATAAGAAGGCATTGATACAAAGATTTTCTCTTTGCCCTGAAGGATGTTTACATTATTTACAATGAAGCTGTTTTCAAAGTAAATACGGGCAAGTCCCTTGATATTACTGCCTTCCCTTTCATAAGGTGTTACCGTCACGGAAAACTCCGGCATTTCCTGAGTTTTTCCCTGTGTCTGTGTTTCTGCTTTCTCCGGCTCCCTGATTTTTGCATAAGCCTCAAGGATATTAGTATAGAGTTCCTCACGAAACTCTGCCGTGATAGGATTGCATACATCCTTATAAATCACGCTGTTTTTCTCATCACGCTCATTTGAACGGTATCTTGGCATTGATACAAAAAGCTCTCCCTTTTCCTTATTTTCAAGGATTGCGATATTGGTAATCTTGAATGAATCACCAAATACCACGGTCGCAAAACCCTTGATATTGCTGCCATCTTTTGCTCTTACCTCGTTTACCTTAATTGAATACTTCATACGCTGTTCCTCTCTTTCTTATACTTCTGAATTATCATTGTTTTCTGGTATGATAAGCTCACACCAAAGCTGTTCTATCTGTTCACAAGACAATCTGCCATTTAACCAGTTGCCAAGTGTAACAACCATTCCGTCCTGCTCATAGTAGAGCCATTCCTGTGTTTCGATGTTTCCCTCATACACGATAGTCACATCAAAATCAGGCATAAATAATCCTGCCTCCGTATCCCAGATACAGGCAACTCCCTGTCTGAGTGTCAGATTCAGCCTTTCGACATACACAGACCAGCCGCTTACGACAATCTGAAAGTCATCATCAATCTCTGCAATATCATCCTGAGTGTCGATCAGCTCCTCCATTTCCGATACTGCTTCTTCTATCTCCCCCAGTCGGTATCTCTTATTCATCTGCCGCCTCCTTATATCTGCACCTGACAATAAAACGCATTGTTCCCTGTCCCGGCATTCAGCATTTCACTTCCGGTTTCTTCCATTACCGGGTATCTGATATCTATTCCCGGTATCTCAATAATGCCGATGATACTGCCTTCTTTAAGAATGGCTTTCTCCTCTTTACTAACGGTGGTTTGCTCTTTCTCAACCTCTGACCTTTCATCCTGCTTCTCCTCCAATGTCTGCTCAAATTCATTTATGAGCTGGTTCGTGTTTCTCTCTCCGGTTGTACACCAGAAAAAAGAGACTGCCATAATGGCAATCCCTGCTGTAATCAGTAGTCCTGCGACCACTTTCCTTATGCTCATAGAGTTTCACTCCTATCTTTTCCTGTTTCTGTCTGGCATATAGATTCCCTTATCCTCTGCAACAATACCCGCATTTTCTATTCTGTCCTCAGACTTTTCTTCGTCCGGTCCGCCAAGATCTGCATCCATAGCCTTTGCGTTCTCAAGGTCAAGCTGGGCATTTAATTCATACTGCCTTGCAAGTTTTTCTTCCAGTTCTGCACTATATGCAAACGGCTTATCATACTCCGCCTTTGAAGCCTCAAGGTCATTCTGGTACTGTTCAATCTTCTTTTCCAGAAAATCAACATTTTCATGAAGTCCGTTGAACAGGTTCTCCAGCTTTACCATACTTCCCACCGGACTTGTGGAAAGTTCTGCCTTGTATTCCGTCTTTCCACGAAGCACCATATAGTTGATACTGAGGAAATTCTTTTCCACCAAAAGCTCAAAGCCGTGGAACTTACCGACTGGAGTGGTTTCGCCTGTCTTACATTTGCTGATTGCTTCAAGCATTACGGTTCCACCATCCACTCGCTCTGTATAAGTTGCATTGCCTATGGTAATGGCAAAGTCCGGGTTATCAATCAATTCCTTATCCCTTGCCTTTATATCCTCCCTTACATTGGCAAGTTTTTCTGTCGCAGTTTTGATGAGTTTTGGATATTTGATCATAAAATTATCCTGCAATCCGTATCTCTGATTATCATACGACGCTTTTAAGAGCTTTAATCTCTGGACATCATTGTCAACCTCCATCTTTTCCCTGATTAAAGGGTTGCCTGTCGCAACCGCCTTAATCTCCGCATAAGAAAGTGTTGCCTCATCAATGTCCTCACAGCTTCGGCTCACTGCCTTGCTTGTCATAACCTGACTGATGAAACGCTGCTTGTTTTCCACAAGTGACCAGTTGTATGCATCAAAGGTTTGTTTTGTAACATATCGGTAGATTGCCACCTCATCGTTTTTATTTCCCTGTCGGATACCTCTGCCTTCCCTCTGTTCAATGGAAGAAGGCTTCCACGGGCAATCGACATGGTGCATTGCAACAAGGTGTGTCTGTACATTAACTCCGGTTCCGCACTTATCTGTCGAACCGATAAGGACTTTTTTCTTACCTGTCCTCATTTCCTTAAAGAGTGCATCCCTCTGTGCGTCTGTTTTTGCATCGTGAATAAATGCTATCTCCTCCGCAGGGATACCATATTGGATAAGTGACTCCTTCAGATAATCATAAATCGTAAAGTCCTTGTCCGGTCCCGGTGTTCCAATATCCGAAAAAATAAGCTGACAGCCTATATGACCATCAGCATTTCCTTTTACATATTCTTTCCAGACATTTTCCGCTACCTTATTGAGCTTTCCGTCCGGGTTGTTCGGTGCGTCCTTATCAATCAGTCTTGCGTCTGTTCCAAGAAGTCTTGCTTCGTGCGTAATCTTTAAGAAGTTGTCAACACTTGGATCAACACCCCCGCCCCTTATCCTTTCTGCCCTTACAACAAATTCTTCCATTACCTGCTTCACATACCAGTCCGGCTCCGACTCCACGATGATAGGCTTGCCGCCACGCAGAGCTGGCACATCAAGGTCAAGCATATCCGCTGTCTGCACATCGGCAACCTCACGGAAGATGTTCATAAGCTCCGGCAGATTGGTAAACTTATTGAACCTGCTCTTGAAACGGAAACCACTGCCCTCAACCGTAAGCTCCAGTGCCGTTGTTACTTCTCCAAAGTTAGCCGCCCACGAGTCGAAATGATGAATTCCCATCTCCTCAAGTGCCGATTTCTGCAAATAAAGCTGCATAACATACATCTCACACATTGTGTTGCTTATCGGTGTACCTGTTGCAAATACAATTCCCCTGCCATCATTTATCTCTGATAAATACTGGCATTTAAGCTGCATATCCGTTGACTTTTTAGCCCCACTACTGCTGATTCCCGACACATTATTCATCTTTGAAAATGTGGCGAGGTTCTTAAAATTGTGTGCTTCGTCTACCATAATAGAGTCAACACCCAGCTCCTCAAAGGTAATGAGGTCATCTTTCCTGCTCTCATCGGTCAGGGATTTAAGCTGTTCCTCCAGCTTTTTCTTCTGGCTTTCCATCTGCTTTACGGTCCAGCGTTCCCCGTTCCGCTCCTTCATATCATCAATCGCATAGGTGATCTCATTTATCTGTTCATTAAGCATTCGCTCCTTTCTCTCTGCCGAAATTGGAATTTTTTCAAATTGCGAGTGCGACATAATGATGCAGTCATAATCGCCTGTCGCAATCCTTGACACAAACTGCTTTCTTCGGCTCTTTTCAAAATCACGCTCCGTTGCAACCAAGATGTTTGCTGACGGGTAAAGCCTTAAAAATTCACTTGCCGTCTGCCCGATAAGCGGCTTTGGCACTACCATAATTGTCTTATTGGAAAGTCCGAGTCTTTTCTGTTCCATACACGCAGCCATCATTTCAAACGACTTTCCGGCTCCGACGCAGTGGGCAAGCAGGGTATTTCCTCCCATAAGGATTCGTGCCACCGCATTTTTCTGGTGCGGTTTTAATTCAATCTCAGGGTTCATTCCTGGAAATTGCAAATGGCTTCCGTCATACTCACGCAGGCGGATATTATTGAAGGTTTCATTATAATATTCCACATACTTCTGTCGGCGTTCCGGTTCTGCAAACAGCCATTCCTTGAACTTCTCCTTGATCATATTCTGCTTTTCCCTTGCAAGCATTGTCTCATTCTTATTGACTTCATAATGGTACTTGCCATCACCGTCATCAATCCTGTCCCTGACAGTGACTGTTTTTAAGTTCAGGGTATCCTCAAAAATAGAATAAGCGTCCATTCTGCTTGTACCATAAGTTTTCGTTGCAGCCACGGAATGTTTATCCATACTTTTATTTTCAATGAACCATTCCATACTCATTTTATTCAAGTGTACCTGAATACCGGAATTATAATACTCTGTTCTGATTGCCCTTGCCCTCTTTGGTGTATTAAGCAGCTCATAGATAAACTGCTCATAATCAAGCGGCTCAATCCAAGTTGTACCAATCTTTACATCAATATCCGAGGCTTCAATCCATTCCGGCTGAACTTCCTCTAGGGCTGCGGCATTGGCGGCAAATCTTTCTGCCTGCGGATTATCGGTATCCGCCGCCATTGCCTTTGCAACACGCAGCTTATCCCTTACATTTCCCGACAGATATTCGTCTGCTGTCTCCCAGCCTGCGTCCGGGTTATTTTCATTGTAACGGTCAGGATTAAGAAATATAATTCCATCGAGTTCCTTTATGAGAGTATCCCTGTCTGTTTCATAAATGGAGAGCATATAAGGAATATTTACATATCCAAACTCATTGACCGATACATTAAGAGCCTCAACTGCAGTTTCTACCCTGTCCACCACGGACTTTGCTTTAATCGTCTGCTTATAAAACATATCAGCCTTCTTCACCTCCCCGTCCTCATTTACTTCTTCCAGACTGCAAAGAAGCGGATAATCGCTGTCATCCCTGAACGCTGTACGGTTTGCTTTGGAAGTGATTGCTCCATACTTTCCAACGAATTTATCATATTTTACATTCAAAAGCTGCTGTTTGTCTGCAAGCTCCTCATCACTACAGCCCTCCATCTGGATATCAATCAGCTCTCTTGTTATCTGTCTGATTTCATCAAGGCTCTTAATACGCCCCTCCGCTGTCGGTGATACTTTCTGCCTTACCATCTCTGAATTTTCCCTGTAGTAAAGTTTTCCTTCAAAGAATGTGTAAGTATAATTTCTGACATCCGGATCAGCGGGAATGACTTCCTCTGTCTGTTCCTCATTATCTGCCAGTCTCTCAAAATCTGTCATCTGTGCTTTGATGTTACTGATTGCCTTATTGAGTGCTTCATACAGATTGAAGTTCTCATCATTATTCACACAGACGGTATATTTGCTGTCCTGTCCGAACATCCTTGTATCATACTGCATTGTACCAAGCATCATCTCCGGGTGCTCTGCAAAATAGGAATTGACTGCTATGCCATCACCTGTGACACCAAGATGTACCCAGTCAGGCTCTATATCAATTTTTCGCTCTCTTTTCTGTAAAAAAAGAATGTCCGCAGTCACCTCAGTTCCTGCATTATCCTTAAATGCAGTATTCGGAAGTCGGATTGCTCCCACAAGTTCTGCCCTCTCAGCCAGATACTTTCGTATAGTCGGATTGCTCTTATCCAGTGTTCCCTTTGTGGTAATCACTGCAACCATACCTCCCGGTCTTGCCTGATCGAGTGCTTTTGCCAGAAAATAATCGTGAATACGGAAGTTATACTTGTTGTACTTTGGATCGAATATCTTATAATCTCCAAATGGCACATTTCCCATAACAACATCAAAGAAGTTATCCGGATATGTGGTGTTTTCAAATCCTGTAATACTGATATTGGCATTCTGGTAAAGCTGTTTTGCTATTCTTCCCGATATGCTGTCCAACTCCACTCCGTACAGCCTGCTTTGCTGCATTGGTGCTGGCATACTTCCGAAGAAATTACCGATACCCATAGACGGCTCCAAGACATTTCCGCCTTTAAACCCAAACTGCACAAGGGCTGAATTGATACACGTTGCAATCTCCGGCGAAGTGTAAAAGGCATTATTTACAGTTGCTCTTGCCGCACTGTATTCCTCATCGGAAAGAAGCTCTTTCAGTTCTGCATACTCTTTGCTCCACGCAGCATTATTCTCATCAAATGCCTGTGACAAGCCTCCCCAGCCGACAAACTTTGATAAAACAGTCTGCTCCTCCTGTGTTGCAAGTCTGTTTTCTGCTTCAATCTGCTTTAGTGTACAGATTGCATCAATGTTCCACTGGTATCTGGTCTTTGCACCACCCTTTTCTGTTTCCCACAGGTTATAATGGAAATTGAGTTTTGTCTGGTCTTGTGTTTTTTCTTTTCCACGCAGACCTTCCACTGGCGGTAATACTTCCTGTGCAGGTGTTTCAGGGGCAGCCTCCTGTGGTTCGGTATCCTTCTGTGGAATATCTGCCGATACATTCTTATCCTCATCAGAAATTATACGACCATCCGTGTCAATCTTGGTATTCAAGCCATATGCAATCGCCCGTTCTCTGGTTTTAAGACGGCTTTCTCTCACACTGTCCTCAATATCAAAGAACTTGCGGTAAACAGGATTCATCTTTTCCCTGTCAATCTTATTTTTTATGGTCTGATAGATTGCCTTCTGGTCCTCTCCACAGTAAAATGGCTGTTTTACCATATAGGATAAGATTTCATATACCTCACGCCATGATACGGTATCCCCTGCCCTCTCTCCATTTCTGTTTTTGTAGCTTACTTTCACATCTGCACTGCTTAAAGTGTATTCTGTGAGTCCATACTGATTATTGCAATATGCCTTTCTCTCACCCTGAACATTTCCCATCGCTATCTCACAGATCAGTTCCAGCTTATTTGGCATAAATGCAAAATCCGATTGCACCACATCCATAAGGAAAGCACGGAATGGTGTGTAACAGCTACATTCTGACACAAGTATCTCAATGGCATCTCTTAAATCTTTATCCATTGCAGCTACACGGTCAGCATAATCAATCGGCTTGATATACCGTAACTCAGCCGCCTTTCTGTTTACAGCATAACTGTCAGGCTCATCAGGAATAGCATAATCATCAATTTCTGATTTCTCCTCCTGCGTATCAACTTCACGGTACTCTGCGTCAATGACTTCATCATCTTCACGAAGTCCGTCCATTGCAAGCTCATCAATACGAGGTGTCTCCGACTGGTATTCTCCGGTAAGGATAAGTACACCGATTTCCTTTTCGACATTCTTCCACGAAACGTATCCTTCTACTTCTCCATCTTCATCTTTCCATTGGATACGAAGTCCCGAACCGTGAAATGTGTCATACCCGTGCAAGCCTAGACCGTCAAGCGGCCAGCTTGCACCCCCCTGACCATATTCTGCCTTGATACGCTTTGCTCTGGTTCCTGCGTCTATCTCTGTCTGATAGATTTCACACACCCTGCCTTTTCCACCGACAAAGCCAGTTCCTTTCATAAGTATCTCTTTTACATACTCACTTGGTACACTCTCTGCTTTCTTTGGATTAAGGTAATTATATTTTCTGGCAAGGGCAGCCTTTTTATCCTCCTCGAACTGACGCATAAATTCATTGTGTCTGGTTTTCTCCGGCTGCTTCACACCAAAACTTGCCTGCCCGTTTTGGTCGAAAAAAAAGGAAGCCTGTGTATATTCGGCTTCCTTACTGACACCCAATGAGTTAATCTCATCAAGCTCTCTATTTAATTCTTCCTGTGTTTCTAATGAAACTTCATCACGATCTGGTGGAGCACTACTTCCTCTGCCTGCATCTTCGCCTGCTCTCTTATCTTCCACATCTCCATTGTCGATGACGGATTCTGTGGCTTGTGCTTCATTAGATACTGTTCCTCCAACTGATCGTAAAGCTGGTTTGCTTCCTCCTCTACTGCCGACATCTTCTCGTACATCTTCCCGAATCTCATCAGTGTCTTGTACCTTGCCGGTTCGTTCTCCAGAAGATACTTCATTGCCATTCTCCCGTATCTGCCCAGCTTCGTTAAATCCTCTGTCTCGTCCGGCATTGTCAGCTCCGGATACAGCAGTCCGTCCACTTCCTTGTAAGTCATTGCTTCTAACATATGATATTCTCCTTTCGCTCTCAATCGTTTGTAAATTCCTACTAAATTCTCTAAGAACACTACAGGAGACATCGCATACAAGGGAACCAAGACGGTAAACTATCTCCTCATCTTTGATATTTACAATCTGACTGAAATCCTGTTCTTGCACAGATAAGTCAAATCCACATCTCGTCCCTACAGCATACATAACACTGGAATATACTAACTGCTCCATATCGCTATCCTGCTGTAAGCCCTTGCGTTTTTCGTTGAATTCCTTTATCACACTACCTGATAGCTGCATTAGTTCGGACATTCTATCCCCGAACTCCTCTTTTATTATATTCCAAACATTTGTTCCTGTAAACTGTTTTAGCGTATTTTTTAGTGATTCCCTGTCATCGCTTTTATACCGCTCCATCTGTCCTTCCGATACCAGAAAGTCTGCATAACTTTTCAGGTTTTCCCCCTCCAGATCCCAAGTCAGCTTCACATTCTTTCCGCCTGTATCACTGATATCGAAAATATATCTCATACGGGGATTAAGTGCCCTTGAGGGGAAGATAGCACAGCCCTTTGCTCCACGCTTTACATATCTTCCCACTTTCTTCCAAGTGTCATAATCTGCCATAAGGGTACTTTTCTCCGGTGATCTCTGAGCTGTTACCATAACGATATTATCAAATTCATAGCGATATAACTGACCAGCAACTTTTAATACATCTTTCCAGTTCTTTTCAGAACGGGTGATGTTGCTGATTTCTGAATCATATATCGCTTTGACCTTCATATCAACACTCATGTGTCACCCTCCTTTTACTTCAGTAATTCTGCAAACATTTCCTTAAAGAGCTTTGACTCCTCCCCGTCAAGCTCAATCACAAATTCTGCATCAACCGCCTGTCTATCACATTTGCCCTTTCCTTTTACAATCTTTCGCATAATCCTGAGAAGCACATAACACTGCTTTGACTTGGCTATGCTCTGCTTAAAGGCAAGTCCGTCGCTGTCAGCCGACTGCTGTGTCTCATAGACAATCACATTCAGCTTTCTGCTGATTTCCTCAACTTTCTCATATGGAATACTGACAGACGATTTTACCTCTCCCGGTCTTTCCCATTCCTTATGAAGTTCGTTTAATAAAAATTCCATATCCTTAATAACTGCTGTCTGCTCATTTTTCATCGTGTCTTTCCTCCATTTTCCTTTAATGAAGAAGGGAGCTGTTCTTCGCTGTATGGCGAAAAATCAACTCCCTTCATATCCTCCGCATCAAGGACTATCTGTTCTGAATAATACATATCCATTGCCTTGTTTATGGCATCGTCAAGTGACTCTGCCTTTACTGTCTCTACCCTTGAGAGAACTTCTTTTATCTCAATATCAAATTCTTTTTCCATTCGATATCAGCCTCCAATTCCATTTTTCCTCATCGGCTCTTTTTTTCTTTTACCTGTCTTTCCTTAAAACCTTCATCATACTTTCCATCTTCAAGCCTGTCATAAAAATATTCCTCCTCTATCGTTCCAAATTCCTTATACATCTGGTGCAGGAAATCATTCTGCATATTTTTTGGAATATCATCATCCTTTGACAAATCCTGATAAAAATAAAACTTCTGCTTGAGTTTCGCCCTGTAATCATAAACATCTTTTATCTTTTCAGGTGTCCCGTATTCTCTTTTATATGCCTTAAAGTTGGTCTGCGAAAGTGTGGAACCAAGATAAATCCCGTGCTCCCACGATACCCCGATCGTTGTGTTATCCTTAGTTGGCTCCTCGTCTTTCGGATATCGCTTATACTCTGTTGCTCCAAGAGCAATCGTGAGAGAGCCGCTTTTCATATCCATTACCACAAGATTGCGTGGAGATAATGCTTCCAGTACCATATAATCGTGGTCATTAAAATTATGAAATGTCTGCCCTCTTTCAAATGTCCTGTCGCATTTTTCATAATGCAGGATAAAGTCATCTATCCAGCCTCTATCCGTCATTCCAATCTCATCCATCTTTGTAATACACTCTGGGGAACTTGTTGCCTTATCAAAGTAAAATTTCTTTGAATCGTTATAATATCCTTGCAAAAAGCGTCCCAGTTCCACATCATCTCTACAGAATTTTGCAAAAACTGTAACATTTGCTGCCCTGTAATACTCTGTAAAACCTTCCGCAAGCGTTCTTCCAAGAAGCAGCATCTGATCTGCAAGCTCTGACATATCATCAATGGCAACGAACTTCTTATAATCTTCCAAAGTCATAAGCATATTTCTTTCTGTTCCCTTATAATTCTCCATTACAAGAATCATATCCTTTAAATCCATTCTTACCTCCTGTCCCAGAGAGGACTTTCGCCCTCTCTGCCAATTTTCTATGGTCTGCCAATTACTACAATCTTTCCGACACTTGCCACATCACGGTAAACTACGCCAACTCTTTCATTCAGGGCTTCTACCACCTTTCCATTGCCGACATATACTGCCACATGGCTGATATTCTTATATCTTCCGTTGTTTGTGAAACTGTAAAAGATAAGATCACCAGGCTGCATTTCATCATAAGATACGGTCTTTCCTGCTTCATCAAGTCCCTGTGCTTCTGCCGCTGCTGTAGTTGCTCCTCCATAACTGATATTCACACCTGCATCCTTCCATGAATAATACGCAAGTGAACTGCAATCATAATAATTGCCACTATCTCTTAATTCCTGACTGTAAGGATAACCCACTCTGTGAAGGGCATAAGAGCAGACTGCTTTCTGCCTGCTATCTGTAATACCACTGAGGATTGCATTTATTTCATCCTCTGTCATGGAACTTACTCCGGGGCTTCCACCGCCTCCACCGCTTCCACTTCCAGCATATCCAAGCTGTCCCATAAACTCAGGACTCATGATCTGCTCAAGCATTTCTACCTGATCAGAATCAAATCCATAAACGGAAATCATATCTCTGTATGATTTGAGCGTAACATTTACATACAGTACCGACTTCGTAACAGTTGTTACATTGCCATCTGCGTCTGTTTCCTCCACATCTTTTGTTCCACTACTTGTAGTATAAGAACACATATCATTTACTACAGTCTGCAACCACCCCTTTGATATATCATTCATAATTGTTGCAGTATCGCCTACACCATACTTGACCATGTAGACCGCCATAATGTCGTAGTAGTTACTTGGATTTTCATCCATTCCCTCATAATCTACATACACCAGTTCGCCAAAGTCATATCCGGTATGTTCATTCACTTTGGTATTCACATCACGGTTAAATTCAGACACATAAGCACTTGTAACTGTCTGCACTGTATCTCCTGACTCCAGCGGCGGTAAAAATAAGACAAATGGTGAATTATAAAGAATCGCTATCACAGCAATAACCGGAACTGCAACGATTACCACTAAAAGAACCAACAGAAAAAGTACAAGTCCGATAATCGGAGCTGCCGCCTTTATCCAGAGAACTGCCTTTTTTACAATCAGATCTTTTACCAGTTTTACAACACTGTCCGTCTGATTTTCCTGTTCTTTCATCTTATCCAGAAAAAATTTAATCTTTCTGCTACGGTTCGCTGCTTTCACATCCTTCGCCTCAATAGATACACCCGTGGCATAGCCTGCCGCCATGCCGACTGCTGTACCTGCTCCCGGTGCAACCGCTGTACCTGCCGCTGTGGTTGCCGCTTTTGTCGTAGTTTTGGCAGTTTCTTTTGCAGTGTTCTTGGCAGTTTCTTTCGCTGCTGTCTTTGTCGTGTCACCGGCAACCTTTTTTGCCGTATCACTGGCAGCTTTCTTTCCCATCTTTTTTGCCAGCTTCTTTCCTGTTTCTACCTTCTTGATACGCCTCTTTGCTTCGGCTGCCGCTTTCTTTCTGAAAAGTGACGCTCCCCTTGAAGCAGTTCCCGTAACCGGACGGCTTGCTTCATATGCAAGATAAGCTGCCTGTGACACTTCCTGCCCGCCTTCCACCTGCTCTGTAACTGCTCCAGTCGCAAGTGCTCCCGTTCTTCCTGCTATATGAAGATTGGTATTCTTCGTCTTGATAGAAGTATTGGACTCCCGTATATTTCTCTTAAATTTTGAAGGTTCCTTTTCTTTCTTCTCTGCCTGATGAATGGTACTCTTACGATAAGACTTCTTTTTACCTGTATCATTTATCTTTGCACTAGCAATTTTCGGACCACGCTGTACAGTGTAAATGTTACTGCCCTTAATTTTAGCTTTCTTCGGTTCATGCATATGAATCTTAGCTTTTTTCTTAGTGTGAATGACCATAGGCTTGTCATCCACTTTTTTTATCTTCAATGTTCCCACCTTCTTTCTGTATCCTTAAAAAAGGTAAAAAGTAGCCATCCGGAACTTAGTCCAAATGGCTGATACATTGCAATTCTAATCAGCAAATTTTGCCTCCCTTTTCTTCTGCTCCGCAATCTTTTCGTGGATATTGGTGTTATACAGTCTGTAAAGGTCAGTGTCCTTGCTGATCTGATTATCAAACGGAATTACCACGGAACCACACTTGATAAGTCCCATTCCCGATGCAGTATTGGTTACGAAACGAAGCTGTGCCTCTGATACACCGATAACCTCTGCCATCTTGGAACTGTCTGTATTCGCCTGCTTTAAGAGTGCAACAAACTCAGAGTTTGCAAGCATTGTAGTGGCGGTGTAGTTCTGTAAAAGGTCCACGACGTTCTGGGTGATACCCGTGCACAGTCCACCTTGTTTCCTCACCTTCTTCCAGAGCTGCTGTAAATATTTTGCAGAATACTCCGAATTAAGCAGGACATGGAACTCATCAATATAGAGCCAGGTTGCCTTGCCTTTTTGCCCGTTTTCTACAATTCTGTTTTGAATAGACTCCATCATAACAAGCATTGTGATAGGACTAAGCTCCGTGCCTAAGTCCCTGATACCATATACTGTGAATCGGTTATCTACATCAACATTTGTCTGGTGGTTAAAGATATTGAGGGAACCATTTACAAAAAGTTCCAAAGACAATGCGATATCCTTTGCTTCGTCCTCCGGCTGTTCCATAAGGATATCGTAGAAGTCACTCATTACCGGAATATACTTTTCCCTGCCCCTTGCGATGTCGATATACATCTTTCTCACACAGCGGTCAATGATTGATTTCTGTCTGGAATTTAAGCTGTCCCCGATACACTGCTCACAAAGACCAAGCATAAATTCCCCTTTTTCCCTTATCATTCCCTTTGAATCATTCGGATCAAGACTCCACACATCCATCTCAAGCGGATTTACATAGTTGTCCGTGTATGTGGACATATTTACCACGGTTCCGCCATAAGTCTGTGCAATATCAAAATATTCGTTCATCGGATCAATGACGATAATCTCATCATCCCCCGATAAAAATACGCTACCCATTTCCATCTTACAGAAGAATGATTTGCCAGAACCCGGCACTCCGAATACAAAGCCATTTCCGTTGATGAGCTTCTTTCTGTTACCGATATTTACATTCTTACTGATCTGGTTGATACCGTAATAATTACCTGTGCTGTCATTCAGTTCCTGCACATTGAACGGCATAAGCACCGCAAGCGACTGGGTAAGAAGGGTACGCATTGTTTCCACCTGTCTTACACCAATCGGAAGTGCCGTGTTGAGTGCTTCCCTCTGCTTTAAGTAGTGTGTATCAATCGTACAACTGTTACGTTTTCCGATTGTTTCTACTGTTTCGCAGACACTCTCAAGCTCCTTCTTACTTTCTGCCATAAGGATAATGGTAACTCCTACAAAGAAAAGACACTGGTCATTCTCACGAACATCATCCATAATTGCCTCAATCTCTTTTTTCTCCGTTCTCTTTGCATAAGAGATTTCTGTGGAGAAGTCATTGTTCTTATTACGGACTCTCTGCTGTTTGATAATATCCGACTCAATACCAAGATATTTCTTCTGAAGCACCTTTGTGGTCAAATCCTTTGGCACAGGCACTACATCAATACTGGTAATGGAGTGTACCGGAAGGGAAGTAATCTCATTGATAAATCTGTCAGATAAACTGCTGGGATACTTCTTAATGAAAAGTGCCTTGCAGTATTTACTCTCGTCCTCAAAATGGTCTGGGAAATATTTCACCATACCATTACATAAATCATTCTTAAAATCTGCTCCGACCTTCTTTGCCTTTTTGATATCAAAATCAAAACTGCCCTCATCGCCAAGATGGTAATAGTCATAGAGCACTTTCAGCCTTTCATTGCCATTAAGCGGCACAATCTCCGCCCCAAGCTCAATGAAAGCCTTGTGTATTGTTGCCTCAAGTGTGGCAAACTGTGCCTTTGCCTCCTCAAAGTTCTTTCTCTCAATCGTGATCGTCAGGTATCTTTCCTGTTCAATCCCCTGTCTGCCCTCAATAATCTTCTCCTCAATAATGTCATTGTAGATTCTTCGGTAATTATTGAAGCCATCGTTTTTTTCTGTAATAAGAACCTTATCACGGAGATCCTCCATATTTTTGTTCTTATTGTTAATCGTAATCTTATAATTACAGTCCAGCGAATTTAAGAATTTGCAGTATCTTTCAAAAATGCCGATCTGCTCATCCTCCGTTGCCGTTGTGTAATTGATGTCCTGAAAGCGGTAACACTTGGAATACTTATTCCTGCTTACTTCAAAAATACCGTTTTCAGCCACCGCCATAATCTCTATGGTTTCCTGAATGGATTTCGGTGTCTTGTACAAAGGCTCACTTGCCTTTTTCAAGAGCTTAAATCCGTCCGTAAATAAACCCATTGTCTCTAACCTCGCTTTCTTATCTGTGAAAGCCCGCCGGGAACATCACCCAACGGGCTTGTTCCCGACCTCACGGTCAGATACATATGAATAGTTGTGTTTATCCTGCTAACACTAATGGTATATCCATTGACTTCATAACAAAATTTGTGTATAATTTTGTTATCAAATAAGGAGGTGTTTTTATGCCAGCAATCAAATCAAGTGCTGATTTAAGGAATAATTACAATGAAATTTCTACATTTTGTCATAATTATCCTGAACCAGTTTTCATCACGAAGAATGGAAAAGGCGACCTTGCCGTTATGAGCATTGAAGCCTACGAAGAACTGACCAGCCGCTTTGAACTTTACAGCCAGATCAAGGAAGGAATGGACGATATTGCCACAGGCAACACCAGACCATTTTCCGAAGCTATGGCTGATATCAGAAGCCGCCGCAGTCGATGAGCTATCAGGTTCATATCACTTCCACCGCAGAACACGATATTATGCGTGCTGCGGATTACATCGAATTTACCCTCAAAAATCCTGATGCCGCAGATAATCTGTTAGATGCTGCGACTGAGCAGATAAGCTCACTAGCCGACCTGCCACAGAAGTTCCGTCTGGTAGATGATCCGGTACTGGCAAGCTGGGGCATTCGTTTTGTGATAATCAATAATTACCTTGCCTTTTATACGATTGATGAAGAAAAGCAGACTGTAATCATAGTCCGATTTCTCTATCAGAAAAGTAACTGGACTTCCATTCTTCGACAGGGATTTTCCCTCATTTAAGGAATCTGTTTTTATGCAGGTTCCTTTTTAGTGCATTGCTTTATAAGCAGCCACACCCGCTACCGCCAGCACAAACACGGCTGCCAGTCCAAACATCATGTTTCTTGTCTTTTTCTTCATTTCTTCAAATTCCTCCTGTTTCTTTACTGCTGACTCTGATGTTGTAATCTCTGATTGAGTTTTTTTACCTTTCTTCTTTACCTGTCCGTTCTGCTCCATTTCAAAAGCCTTGATAATCGGCTCTCCCTCAGTAGATACATAGGTAAGAGCCTTATTTCCAAACATAAAATGCAGTTTCTTTCCCATATACTCGTAGAAATTCATTCCATTAAAAGAATAAAATCCTCCAAGTGCTATCGGAGCTACACACGGAATCGCCACATAAGCAGAACCCGTAAGACCAATATATCTATAAAGAAGTAATACGATACCGCCACCGACTATCACACTGGCAATAGAAAATACAAGCTGTTTTGCTGTAAGTCCCATTGCCACCGATTCCTGATAACGGTCAATGTCTTTGTTTATTTCAATAACCATTGTCCTCTGCCCCCCTATCTTGCTAACTCCTTTGTCTCCGGCTTTCTTGCCATACCGATATTTGCCTCATACATATCCATTCCATCCGGACACAGTTCTCTCAGCTTATCGACATTGAACAGATAAAGAGGATATTCACAATAACCACTCCTCTGTGTAAATCCTGTAAACTCCCCAAGCTCATTTTCTGTGATGAATTTCTCAATATCCGGCATATCATTCACATTCAGATATCCGCAGTAATTCGGTGCAGCAACAGACAAATTTACGGTCACATCACCAAACGGCTCATCGTATCCATCTTCATTACACATAAGCCCGATATACATTGCCTTGTTATTCATATACTGCTGAATATCGAGTGTTACCTGTGTCTCCCCGGAAAAACTGGAATTATAAGTCACCTGTTTCTTTTCATTATCCATAAATGCCTCCTTCTATAATCCGAATGCCTTACTTGTAAGTGTCTGTGCTCCCTTCACACTTCCAACCGTCATTGCTATGGTAAATGTCATTTCACACAGATAAATAAGTGTCTGTGCCCAGTCTGCATAACTTCCCGTAAAGGAAGGCAGCCCTGCATTGATAAATGCATTGCATACCACAATCGCAAGTGCCATTGTTACCGCCTCAAACACACAGGATAAGAAATACTTACAGTAAGTTGACATCGTATGACTTACCATTCTGTTTCCTGCCATTGTAGAGCAGGCGATTGCTCCAAGCGGCACAATGATCAATATTTTTAAGAATCTGAAATACACGGTGTAAATGATAAAGAAACCACAGATAATAATGATGATTGCAAGCAGTGCCGTAAGGATCAGCATTACCAGACTTTCACCAAATCCAAGTTCCTTAATAACATCTGCCTGTGCACTGTCAATGGCAAGCTGTGTTGTTGTTCCTGCCGAAATAAGCCCTACCAGATTTCCGATGGAAGTAAAAAATGCTTTCATAATCGTGACATTATTGGCAACAAACCATTCTGCAAGTCCTAATCGGATAAGCATACGCAGGATTGATTCAAACCTCATTTCATCTTTCACATCTATACTTTCCGAACAGAAACCGATAACAAAGAACAGTACCACAAGGGAAGAACCAACCGCTACAAAGATTGGCTCTATTCCCTCGATGACTGCCCACGGACCACCGCCCTTAAAACTGACGGGCGATTGTCCAAGCATTGCAAAAACCAAAGATATCTGATTATTCCAAAATCCAAACATAGCTTCAAGGAGAGCAAGTATTTTGTCTCCCAGCTTAAAAATATCCATACCTGTTATTCACCTCTTTTCTTCTATTGCAACAGGGATTATTTTTTCCCTATCTTAGAAGCCTAAGAAAGTGAGTACAGTAGAAATACCTGCCATGATAATACCTGCCACAACTCCCTTTAAAGCTGAGTTCATAGTAGATGAATCCTGCTGCTGGTATGCCTGTGCAAATTCCATAACATTTTTTGCAAGGATAATGACACCGACTGCACCGATAACTGCGATCACAAGCGTTTTTAAGTTCTCAAGCGGCTGTGTTACTGCCGAAGTGCCTCCTGCCGCAAAGCAGGTAGTGCTCATAAGCATTACTCCCATAATGGCTCCGGATAATGCCGGAACAAATTTTCTCTTAAAATGAATAAATCTCTGCTTCATACCTTTTTCCTCCATCTGATTGTTGTTGGTTGTCGTAATAATCTGTTCTTTTCTCATATTGGTTGTCTCCTTTTCGATAAAAAAATAGCCAGCAGGGTTTATCCCTAACTGGCTGTTAAAAGTTGCTTTATATGATCAGGCATAGCCTGTTGTAATGATAAAATCGGGCTTTCCCCGATATGTTTTGCTGCGACCACCTCCTTTCAAGGTACAAAAAAACACCTTAACCATAATTGGCTAAAGTGCTGTGTGAATTTGATATTAAATTATTTGTAAGCCCAACAAATTACAGATTTACGAAACTCTTTCATTCCGCATAGGCACATTATACCACAGTTCCTGTGCCTATGCGACGCCTTTACTGATTCTTCCAGTATGAACTCATCTTCTCCACCGTCACTTCCGGATAGAAATAAGTAAGAATCGTTGCTTTCGGAACACCTGCCGCAAGTGCTTTCTTCACTTCTTCTTTCTGCTCTGCGGTGTATGACCAGTGCATCATTCGGTTTGTGATCGTATCCTCCCACTTCGGCTTCTCCCTCTCAGGATTTCTTACCGGCTGTCTGTCTGAATCCTCCTCTTTCTGCGATTCATCGGCATATTCAAGCTCATTTGCCTGCTCCCCGTCAATTTTTGCTTTTTGCTCTGCCTCATCCTGCATAGAAAATCTTCTGTTCAGTTCCGCATCTCCAAGCATCATAAACTGCTCATAGGTCAGTGTATCAATATACACATTCTCTCCCTTATCCTTCATTTTTTCATAATGCTTAACGGCTTTTTCCGATAAAATCTCAAATGGTGGTCCGATAATACGATCTGCTCCCTGTGTATTATGGACATACGCTTTTCCTTTTCCGTCCGCTGTCTGATTAAACATCGGGTGTCGGAATGGAATATACTTATTGTCCATTATCGGATCAAAACCACGGATAAAAATAATACATTTCTTATTATCCAGCTTTCTGACCTCATCGGGTGTAAACAGTTCCCTGCCTAAAACATCATAATTTCTTGATGAGCTTCCCTGTCTGCCCTTTGTCTCACCGCTTGATTTTTTATCAATTGTCCCCTTGCCCAAAAGCTCCGAGACATACTTGTGTGTACTCTGCTCATTGCCTCCAAGATATATGAAGGTATCGCAGTTGCCGGGGATTGTTTCCCAAGTATCTTTGAAAAGTGCCTTTAGCTGGGCGAAATTCTGAATGATGATAATACTTGAAATCTCCCTGCTTCGCATTGTCGATAACAACGAACAGAAGTCATCAGGCAATGCGACATTCGCAAATTCGTCTAACATAAAGGTGACGTGAATTGGCAGTCTGCCACCGCAGTTAAAGTCTGCCTGATAGTACAATTCCTGAAATATCTGTGTGTACAGCATACCGATAATAAAGTTATAGGATTTATCACTATCCGGGATTACACAGAACAGTGCTGTCTTTGTCTCCCCATCTCCATTGACTCCAATGCCGATATCAGACAGGTTCAGTTCATCTTTGGAGAGTAGGCGTAAAACCTGCTTATTTTCAAGAAATGCAAGTCTTGAGTTTGCACTGATGATAATGGAACGGACAGTATCTCCGGCACCCCTCATACATTTGTTATACTGTTTGACTGCCGGGTGGTTTGCTCCAAGCGGCGAACTCTCCTCTAAAAACTTCATACGGACATCCAGCTTTGAAGCCTTTCCCGGTTCCTTAACCTCTGCTTCTCCAAGCAGCTTCAAAACTGTCTCAAAGTTTCGCTTTGCAGGCTGCACCTCCAGCCACACATAATAAAAAATTGCCTGTAAAAACAAGCCTTCCGCTTTCTCCCAGAACGGATCACTCGGTGTTGAGCCTTTTGGTGTGGTATTACTGATAAGATTGGTAATCAGCTTCACCACATCAGTTTCCTCTCTGATATAGGAAAATGGATTGTAACAGTCTGATTTATCCATCTCCAAAAGATTGATAACTTTTACATTGTACCCGTTATCCTTTAACATCTGCCCACAGCTTCTTAATATCTCTCCCTTTGGATCGGTACAGATAAAAGAACAGTTATGCGGCATCTGCATAAGATTCGGTTTTACTTCATAAAATGTCTTTCCTGCTCCGGAACCGCCGCAGATAAGTATATTTCCATTGAGCTTCAGCTTTCGGAAATCCAGCGACATTTTCACATTCTGACTGAGTATCCGGTTGAAATTCTCATCTTTATCCGCCAGTATCTTATTGACCTGCTTCGGATTTTCAAATCTTGCTGTACCATATTCTTTGCCGGGCATATAGTTTCTCTGGCTGGTGTAATACATAATAATAGCCATTGCATAGATACATAATGCAATGGCTACTGCGTTTACTGTATTTGAATTGTAATAATTGGCAAAAGGAACTGCACACACTTCATTGAACCTGTTCATAAAGTCATTAAAGGCGATCCCTTCTGTCCATGCACCATTTATCAGATAACCAAGATACCCGGATAACACTGCACCCACTAAAATAAATATCAGTGACGGTTTTTTCTTCGTTGTCTGCATAGGCTCCTACCTCTCTTTTCTGGTAGTAACCGTTTTCTTCTTTGTGGTCTTTTTCTGTTCTTTCTGAACCTTTTCATATCGCTCCCTGACAGATGATTCTACCTTATCATAATGCGTATAAAGTTCGTCTCCCTTTTTCGTAGTTACCACACGGTTCTGCTCATCATAGAGTTTGTAATCTTTGCTGGTATCAAGGAATGTGAGCATTGTCTTTCCATTATGGATATCCATAACGTTATCCTTATGCAGCCACACATATCTGACATCTTTTCCCCATGTTCCCGGAACTCTGGTCTTTACTGCATGGTCGTTTTCTTCTGCAATAAGTTTCTTACTGATCGTAACATCTGACAGGTTCGTATTTTTTGAGGCAGATATTGCCCGCATTCTGTCCGCAAGGCTCTGATACCCTCTGATCCGGTTAGTGAAAGCCTCCTTATCCATCATTACCTTGTGTGTACCATCCTCACTCCTGCCGCCAAGCACCCCGATTGTCTCAAGCTGTTTTATTACATTTTCTGCCTGCTCCCCATTGATGCTGAAATTCTCCTTGACCTGCTCCACACTGATAGCCTGTTTTTCCATAGCAAACATTCCAACTTTTTCAATGAGTCCGTCTATGGCAGAATTTACCTTATCCCCTTCTACCGTGTGGCTTTTCTCGTTTCCCTGCTGTTTTCTCAAAAAATCCATCAGCTTGCCTAGGGACTTTTCATCTCCATTCTTCAGATAGTCATCAAAGGTGGCAATCCTGCCAAATTTCAGCTTCTGTATCATCATATTCACACGGGGAACTGCCTCTGTATGAAAGATGACCTCACTCATACCGTCTGTCTTGTTACAGTCTGGAAGAACCGAATACAGGATTCCGTATTTCTTTGCCATTCTCTCAACCTTTCTCATATCTTCCGTTTTAAACTGCAATACCTGCAAATCCCCGCCCTTTAAGAGCAGCTTTCTCATAGATGTTTTTCCCAACGACTTTTCATAATCAAGCATCCCCTTTAAAAAGTCGATTGCCTTCTGCATGGCGGCAATACCGCCACTGCCTACTTTCATAGCAATCTCTATCCCGTCATATGCGACACGGATAATCTGTACCGCTTCCTGAATTTCCTCTGCCATTATCGCACCTCCGCTTTCTCTCTTATTGTTGTCCTTATTTCTTCCGCCTTTGTACTGCGGATTTCCTCTGCTGAAACATCAATGCCATATGCTGTTAAAATATCAGACAGATGACTGATTGCTTTTTCCTCCTCTATCCGGTACATCTCAAGTGCCACAAGCAGGTTTTCGACCTGTTCCACCCACGCAGGCTTTATATCGTACTTTGACCTGTATGTGACCATAATCTCCTCGGACTGTACCTTATCCGTGGAATGTGCCAGAGCTTCGATCAAGGAAATCGTATCTTCCTTACTGCCGCTTCGGAAAGCAAACTGCACCACAAAGTTTTTTTCTTCTTCCGTGAACTCGTGTTCCACACCGTTCATCCCTGTTACCGCCTCATTGACTACTGCTAAATTCATAAGTACCTCCTAACCTGCCATACTGTTTTCAAGCACGGCAATCTCAATAATCTCTTTCATCTTTTCCGCTGAGACATTATTATTGATAAGTTCCACAAGCTGCCCTTCTGTCAGTCCCTTTTCTATGGCACTTTTTATCTGGACAAGCTGTGCAGGCACAAGATCACCGCTTGCAACCAGCTTTACAATGTCAGCTCTTGACTTCTTTTTGAATGAAAATCTGGCAAAAAGTGCCGCAATGCCGCCATTTGATTTTCTTTCTGTACGCTCAACTGGAAGATGCTGGATTACACGCCCGGCAGAGTCCGTAACAGGTATCTGATAATACACGGGTATTCCATTGTACATAGGTGGCACTGCCTGTGAATCTGCAAGTGTTTTCACTGTTTCCTTATTATCAGTAGCTGCCAAAACCTCTGACGGTCCAGCCTTTTCCTCTTTTTCCGCAACCTTCTGATCATCAGATGCCGCACTCATAATCTTATCCTCAAGAGATTCTATCCTGTCTCTCATACGCTCCATCTCCTTGTCCTTATGCTCAATGCTATCTCTTAATCTTGCAATCGTGCTGCTTGCCTTATTAAGTTCATCCTGCTGATGGCTGATAATTCCATCCTTATCCTCATTTTCCTTTACAAGCCTTTCCGTGACTTCCTTATCTTCCTTTAATACTTCAACATCGGATAATTTTTTATTAAGGGCATCGTATCTTTCCTCCTGATAGTTGATTTTCTCCACTACCATTTCCATCTGTGCAATCAGTTCTTTCACATACTCTGAGTCCTGCGTATACTGCTCCGCAGCCTTTGAAAGCTGTGCCAGAACTTCTTCATATAATCTTCTCATCACAACGGGCTTCTCTCCCCTTGCCACAGCTTCCTGTATGGTTTCAACCGGAACTCCCTTTTCATAAAATTCCAGTGATACCTTCATCTGATTGCCGGAGAGCTTATTATTGTGAAGGATATTAAAAAGTTCCTCCGGAATCTCCTTATGCAGACCTTCCGATAACACTCTCATCTGTCCGATGTTAAAATTCTTATCCAGATACTTTTCCGTCTGCTCCTGCGTAAGTCCATCCTCAAGATCACTTTTTACAAGCCCGTACACCTCATCATCGAAATTCATTTCTTTTCTCAATGACTCAATATATCTGGCAATCTGCATATTGCTTAACGGCTTGTCATTCAGATTTTGTTCCATATGCTCCTCCTAACTGCGCAAAAAAACAGTCTATCTTACTGGCTGCTCTTTTCTGTCTCTTATAATCTCCCTGTTGTATTCTGTCTTTCTTCCATCTGAAATACTGTCCGGAATCATGCTGTTTAATATTGCCTTACCCGTATTCAGTTCCCTGAATACAACCTTTTCTTTCGCACACACTTCTGAATACTCCTCTTTGTAATGTCTTCTTAAAGCCTGCACTTCCTCAAGCGAATATCCCTGTGCCTGTAATTCCTGCTCCAGTGCCACCCACTTCCTATGCTCATCTTCAAAGAAGGTATCCCCAAGCCTGTATGACTGCTCTGCTGGCTTTAAGTTTTCCATCTCATCAGCCGCAGTAAAAAGTTCCCTGCTCCTTTCCCTTGCTTTATAAATCCGGCTCTTTTCTGCCGAAGTCTCTTTTTTCTTATCCGTAAGAGAAGCTATCGTCCCCACAAGTTCTTCTGCTGAATGGATATTATGCCTTGCAAGGAACAAATACTGTTCCTGCAGCTTGTGCATTTTACGGATATCCTCCCTGTACTTCCATACCTGACTGTATGGTCTTTTTTTGAGTTTTCCCACCCGGTACAGCTTCGCATAATGCTTTTTCTGAAGTCCTGACAAGCCTGCCCTGCGGTATCTTTTAACTCTGCACTTTACAATGGAAACTTTCGGTATATCCTGTTTACTCTTATAAAACGCAATATCCTCTTTTACAATCCTGTCCCGGATTGCTTCCTCACAATACATATCCCCAAGAGATTTGCACCTTCTGAACCTTGTCATACCCTGTGGCTTGATTGCCAGATGTTTTCCCTGCTTTATCTGGTATCCCTTTTCAGACAGCAGTTCGAGAAATTCCTCATAGTCCTTCGCCTGCAAAATACAGGCATCCAAGTCTCTTTTTATCATATCGGACCATACAAAATTACCCTCCCTGTACTCACTCCATTCCTTATAGCTTTCGTGCTGCCTCTCCTTTTTCTCATCATCCACATCAATAATGGAGAGTCCATATTCCTGACACAGCCTGTTCGTGATAGGCTGGATATACTTTGCCCAGTCCCCTTTTTCGTAACGGTACTTTTTACCGTCCACAAAACTCACGCTGTTAAATACGATATGGGAATGAACATGGGCTGTATTATCGTGTACCACAAACACCGCTTCGTATGACTTACCAAGATATTCCTCCACAAATTTCTGTGTAATTTCAAATGCCGTATCCGGATTTACCTCATTTTCCTTAAAGGAAAGTATGATATGATACCCCTGACGCTTATCAATCTTTCCAAAATTACGCTTGGTTTCCTTCATCTGCTCAAATGCGGTATCGACCTGACAGTTTATTGCACCCACCAGTCTGCCATCCTGTGTTTTGTCCGGGTTCATCACATAATCAAGTGCCCGCTTTAAATGTTTTCCGTGAAAATGCCCGCCACAGTCTTTCATATTAAGGATTTTACTGATTGCCAATCTGCACCACCGCCTCATTTACTTTCTTGTTCAGTTTACGCATATAGGCAACAAGCTGTGTTTTATCCTCTTTGGAATAAAGTCCTGCATTGTTATTGAATACGATCTGATTGATATTGATTCCAATACGGTTCACCTCATTGATAAGCTCTTTTAAGAGTTTCCTGACTTCCGGGTAATCATTCGGTTTCTGGCTGATGAGCAGTCTTAAATAATCTGCTTCACACATTCCGCTCTCCCCTGCCTTTTTTGCAAGCAGTTCTGCCTCCTGCGGCATAAGACGGAGCGTTTTCCTGATACAGTGGATTTTATCTGCCATACGCTCACCTTCCCCTCTTATCTGTACTGTAATCCTTTATTCCTTGTGCTATCGTGGCTGCCGCCTTTTCCAAATCACCCTTGCCCTCCAGATTACTGATAACCGCTTCCACCAGTGCCGTTGCAACAGCATCAATCTCCTTTGCATGACTGGTTTTATCAAATAATCGGTCTAACACCCTCTCATCTGCCTTTAAACTGTCATACTTTTCCTGAAATTCGCAATATTCCTGAAAATCTTTCGGATCATCTTTCTTTGCCTCTGCGTGAAGTATCAGATCATAATTCCACTCACACACCTTATCAATCACATCATCTATCGGAAATGGCTCTATCTCACCGTTTTCCTCTGCCATATCCTGTCTGTACATCTTCCCCTCTGCATCCGTTCCGATTGCATAATCATGTCCTTCCATATAATTAAGAAGAAGTGCAGCATCTTCTATCGAAGGGTTGATTTGCTTATCATATACTTCTGCCCAGGCAATCAGTTCCTCTGGTTCTGAAAAAAGTGTTATTTCCCTGTTCTCTGCCACCTTGCACCTCCTTATCCGTGTTTCGTAGATATTCA
Organism: Bovifimicola ammoniilytica; assembly: GCF_025567085.1. Lineage (NCBI taxonomy): Bacteria > Bacillati > Bacillota > Clostridia > Eubacteriales > Bovifimicola > Bovifimicola ammoniilytica. The sequence continues at coordinate 181,298 of NZ_JAOQJN010000003.1, forward strand.
CTATGGCTCCAGTCACCGGTAAGTCCCCGGCGACTGCTAGATACGCATTAGAGACATCTCTGTCCTAATGCCATCTAGTTAGGGGAACATTCCCCTAATACCCCTGCAAAATATAGAGTGGTGGCACTTTGTTCCACCACTTTTGAATATAACCACCGCTTTTTACCACCATTTCCGGTAAAAACCACCGCTTTATGCCACCACTTTTTATAATTTATATTCATAGGAAAAAACAGCATCGGAAAGTGGTGGTACTTTGTTCTATCACTTTTTGAAAAAACCACCGCATTGTTCCACCATTTTCCGTAAAAACCACTGCTTTTTACCACCACTTTTTAATGGCACTGTCCGGCTATGGTCATCTGCTCCTTTTTCTCATCTGCAAGATTAAGTTTTGTTGCAACAAGCCATTCATTGTAATCCTTATAGCCTGCTGGTGGCGGACAGTCCTCAATCTCATAGCCCAGTCCATAGTATTTTTCCATAAGTTCTGCGGCTGCTTTCCTGCCCGGTGAATCCCCATCAAGGCAGAAACGGATAAAAGAAATCTGTGGGTGTTCCCTGAGAAAAGTTTCAAGCGGGGCATCTGCAAGCATTCCAAGAGCCAGCTTATTTGATTCATGGTCGGCAAATATATCCACATAGCTCATAAGGTCGATTGCTGCCTCGAATACAACAAGCTCTGTACTGTTTACATTCACCACATTAAATCCATAGTTCTTATCATTCCCCTCCACATCACACTTGAATGATTTTCCCTGTTTATCAAATACACCACGCATACTTGCAAATCTGGTTACTCCATTCTTGTCATTTCCTTTAAAGACAATATTGTGATAATGCCTGCTCTCATATATGAGATTTTCCTTTAAAAACAGTTCTATCACTGCCTTACTGATTCCACGCTCATTGTTAAGATAGGATATCAGGTAGGAATTATCCCCTGCTGGCTGCGGAAGCACAAAAGGCTTTCTTTCCTGTGGCTGTTTCTTTGTGACCTGATGAACAAGCGGCTGCTTTCCCATGCTTTCAATTCTCCGGTATCCGGCAAAATCCAAGAGCCAGAATACAGCCTCTTTTACACTCATTCCGCCAAATACACGGAGGAAATCTATCTGTGAGCCGCCATTGTTTCCCTTATCAAACTGCCTTGACCATCTGTACCAATGACTGCGGTCATAGATACGGATTGAGTCCATTTCCTTTAAGGTGTGATATTTTCCAATCCTCTTTACGGTATAACCGAGGCTTTCTGCAACGGCACAAAGATCTACGCTCTTTGCTATGGCAAGTTCCTCCTCTGTAAATCTTCCTTCCATACTCTCACCTTGCCTTTCCCTGCTCTGCCACAAGCGGTGACTTAATATCAAGGTTCCTGTAATCCGTACTGAGTGTAATTCTTGGATTATCAATCATTCCCTTTTCCTTGAAACTGAAGAAGGCACGGTTATCCCCTCCCACGATGATATGATCCAAAAGAGGGATTCCAATAAGCTCACACAGCTTATTCATACGGTCCGTCATCATCGTGTCTGCCTTGCTGGGAAATATATTTCCCGACGGGTGGCAGTGGATCAACATCATACTGGCAGCATTACTTAAAATACTTGCTTTAAATAATTCTCTTGGGTGTGCCATCGCTTCATTCAGCGAACCGACACTTGCAAAATGCACATTGATAGGCTTTAAGTCGGAGCTGAGATTTACAACACACACCACTTCCCTGTCGAACTGGCACATACAATCCCCCATTACAGCAGCTACTTCTTCCGGCTTGTTAAAGGACTGCTCCGAATAAATCGGAGCCTCCTTTACAAGCCTTATGGATACAACATCAAGTTTGAAGTCGTTCTTCTCTGTCACAGGAATCCGCCTCCTCTCCAAACTCAATACGGATAATAAAGTCACCTTTCTGGCTGTTTATAAGAGCAATCAGTTCTTCTACGGTAAGTTCCTGCTCCATAACTGCCTCCTATCTCGCTTTTTCCTTTGCGTCATATACAAGCTGCGGCTCTGCAACGATACCATCAAGGCTCTTGTTCGGTGTATCTGTTGCAAGCGTGAGTTTTCTTAAATCTTTATCATAGTGATACACCTGATTGGAAAGTCGTTCTTCCAATGCCACCTTCTGCATATTCACCTCTGCCACCATCTGTGCAAGCTCCTCCGGATCTGTCAGTTCAGTGGACACCGCAAGAACTTCGTGCACACTTGAAGGCAGGATATACAGATCACTTTCAAGGTTTTCTGCCAGTTCGTGAAGCTCATTCTCATAAAGCATTGATACTGCACCGTCAATTCCCCTGTTATTGGAGATTATCCACAGAGTCTGCTCCGGTGGAACTTCCCTGATCATCATCTCTGCTATCTCCTCCGGCATCCCGTCACTTAAAAACATCTCTTTCATAACATCATTCATATTTCTTATTCTTGGCGGTAAGATTCTTCTTGTGTTTTCAGCCGCATATTTAAAAAGCTGCTCCTCATTCATTCCAAGTCTTTCCGCAAGGCTGTTCGTAACCTTTATACTCTGAATACTTTCAGCATCCGCATTTATCACAAGTTTATAGATAATGGAAAGATCCTGAAATTCTCTGTGTGGCACCTGCTCCAGAAATGACCTGTTCTGTTCCGTATTGATAAGCTGGAATACTACCTTTTCATTGGCATCTTTGTATAAGCTGTCAACATCAACAACTTGTGGTGTCTTTGCAAACTCCATTGCCATAAGGTCACATGCCGCCATCAGTGTTTCCTCCAGATCACCACAGTTCTGATATTTCTCATACATATCGTTGATATAAATAGTAGGAGAAATATTAGTATCTTTGCCTCTGATACTGATACCGTCATAGGTCATATTTACCTTTTCCACAGGCATAACTACAAGCTCCATACCTTTGAAGTTATCCGGCATATAGTCCATAAACTTCTCTTTTACTACTTCCTTAAAAATCTCATAATTCATCATATCTGCTTATCCTCCAAACAAAAAAAGCGGGGGAACATAAGTCATTGGCTTACATTCCCCCGCAAGGTTGATTGTTTTTATTTTCTCTTTGATATACCCATCAGCTCATTCCGGACAATCCCGTATTCTGTGCATTTTAACCTCCTTGATTATAACAATTTCTTAAATTTAAAGAAATACTTCACAAGTCTTCTGTTTTTCCTGTAAGCAGGAAAGAAGCCTTTTACCTCCATAGTCTCACCTCCCCTCAAAATGTTCCCATTCTTACGAATGAAAGAAATACTCTTGCTACCAGACAGAATAGAAGAAGAACTAACCTGACAAATCCCAAGAACAGCTTGAATGCTCCAAGAACAATTTTCAGCATCCACTTGAGTAGCTGTAAAACAGCGGTTCCTACGGCTCCTGCAATTCTTCTCATAATAATCAATCTCCTTTCAACATCCATCCCATTGCCAATCCTGCAACATCTGAATCATTCATAACATCTTCTTCCGGCTGTTCTTCCATATCTTCCTGTGGGTTTGCAATCACTACCGGCTGGCTGTTCTTCACTCCCGCCAAAGCTCCCCCAAGTAAAGAAATGACCTCTTTTCTTGCCTCACTCATTGCAGAATACTCAATTTCCTTTTTTATCTTTTCTATCTCGTCCCTCGTTACAAACTGTTCATATCTCTTTTCCTCTTTGGAGGGAATATCATCCTCTCCATAGTGGTCAATATAAAACTCACAGGCTTCAATCAGGAACTGATTCTTTGACTTATATATCTTTGGATTAAGCCCCTTTATGACCTCATTGATTTTAGCGTGTTGAGGATTGAGCAGATTCAGTCGGAATGTGCTCTCCATAATATGCCTTCGTGCCATATGACTACCCCCTATGCAAGTCTCTTAGCAGTTTTCAATCCCATAATGGCAAGCTGTTCATATCCTCTGGCATTTGCCTTTACATCAAGGATATAAGAGATATTCTTTGCTTCGTGATTGCTGAAATTCTTCATTACCACTGCCCCGCCACCTACAAATACAATCGGTGTAGTTTTAAGGTTATAACCAAACTCACGGATTGAGTTATATACCTTTTCAACAAAGTCCTCTATCTCAGCCTTGATAATCGCAAGGTATTCATCATCTATATCAGACCTGCCATATCGCATAATATTCTGGATTTCTGTTTCATCAACTTCCCCATTGAGCTGTCTTACACACTGCTCATTGATAGAACGCATACAGGTAATAAGTCCTCTTGGCACAGTAACACACTTTGATTCGTCCGGTGACTTGTTAATCACGGGCATAATATCTATTGTCCAGCTACCGATATCAACAACCAGCGTTTTCTTTGCCATAGTCGGTATCTTGTCAACCACAGCCGCATAGCACTGTGGGAATACCGCCACATCGTCAATCTCAATATGGTATGCTTCATTTTCATATCTGAAATCAACACGCTTATTCTTGGTCAGGTATTTAATAAAGTTATTTCTCTCTGCTCCAAATCGGGTAAGTGGAAGTCCTACTGCAAGAAATACCTTTGCATCTGACAATCCTCTTTTCTTCAATTCCTTTGCGACTGCTGCCAGTGTCAAAAGATAAAAGCTGTCATCTTCAACCTTTGTATCTTTCACTTCCTGCCTTACTGTTCCAATCTTGTAATACTTACCGTCGTACTCAAGAACATCTCCAAAAAGTGCCGGAGTAGTTGTAATCTCCTTTACCCCTGTGACAAATACCTGAGTTACGGTTTTCATCATTGACCAGCCGTGATCAATTCCTATTACCTCTAACTTGTTATTCATTTTTCTGTTCCTCCAAATCTTACTAATTTTGTTCATACAGCTACCCGTACCTTTCGGTTTGTGTTTCTATCCTATTTTCCTTGTCTCTGAAAGATCTGCCAACGATTTATATTCGATCACACTCTGCTCTTGCTTTCATAAGACAATACTTCCATATACAGCCACCTCTCTTTTTGCGAGATGACTTACATTCAGACCAAATCAGCTTCTTTTCTGCCATCTCCTGCTCATTTCCAATAAAAAAGGCAGGACAAACAGCCAGATACACTTTTCAGTGCAAAGCTAATTTAGTCCTACCTAAAATTATTACTATTCAATTTTCACCTCTCTTGGGTACATAAAGCACACTCAGCCCATGAATCTGAACTGCTCTATGTAATGGTCATATTTCGGATTGATATGTCAGCGCTGCCCTATCCTGTACCGATTTAAAGGTATAAAAATAAGGACTAAATTAGTTCCAACCCCTTGATTTTACTGGGTTTCTTCTAACTTGTCCCAATTATAACTCAAGCACCAATATATACCGTATCATATGAATCCCAGTTATCAACTGTTGTAGACACCAGTTCCACATCTCTTAAGCTCTCATCATCATGTTCTCTTGACACCCTGCTGTCATCATCTGTCCAGTCAAGATCATCATCTGTATATGGCTCCATAGGCTCTATTTCAAACAGATCTGCCCCTGTAATTTTTGCTATCTTTTCAGCAACATCTTTTGTATTTCCTGAAGCTGAATAATATACAACCAATGTTTTTCCATTTCCTGTTGATGTATTTTCTGTTGTATCTGTAGTGTTTTCGGAATTTGTATCCGCTTCTTCATTTCCAGACTGATTTGTACTTGCAGACTGGCTGCCATTATTAGAAGCAGACTGGTTTGTATTGCTTGCTCCACATCCTGCCATCAAACCGATTGCCATGATGCATGTTAAGAGTACTGCTGCTATTTTCTTTGTTTTCATTCTAAGGTTACCTCCTGTCGTATAAAATGTTTGTCACGCTAATTTCTATCGGATGAAATTGGTAAATACAAAATCCGGTGCCTTTGGCATTTCAATTCCCATTTTTGTCGCAACATTTTTGCAGTTAATGAAATATGCCATATTGTTTCCAAGGATCTGCATAACCTGCATTCCTTCGAGGTCCTGTTTTACTTCATCCGGATTCGTCCCATGTACCATATTCCAATATCTCGATGTAATGATCGGCATCTGCATCAGACCAAAATATTTATTTACCTGGTCCCATGTGGCCGTTGTTCCGGCCCTTCTTGCTGAAATTACCACAGCGGCAGGTTTCAGGCGGAATCTGTCTCCGCCACCGTTTAAATCGGCATAAAAGACTCTGTCCATAAAGGATGTGATTGCACCGCCTGCACCACCCCAGTGTACCGGAGTTCCAAATACGAATCCGTCATAATCCCCTGCTATTTCCAGAAATTCATTCACGATATCATCCAGGATGCATTTATTTTTTTCCTGACATTTTCTGCAGGCAATACATCCTGAAATCGGCTTATTTCCAATCCAGAAAATATCTGTACTTATACCATTTTCATTTAATGCACTGGATACTTCACAAAGAGCTGTATAAGTACAGCCATTTTTGTGCGGACTGCCATTGACAAGTAATACTTTCATTGATTTTTCCTCTTATGCTTACCAGTTCTTTTTTTCTTTTGAACTGTCATTATTCTTTTTTCTTTCCTCAACCATCTTCACGAACCATTCCACCATATTCGGATCCTGATGCGAGAAGAAGGAGCTTGTCTTCTTGTCCAGTTCTGCAATAGTCTTCATATCTTCGTCAGAAAGTGTGAAATCAAAAACATTAAAGTTTTCTTCCATTCTCTCAATGTGTGTTGATTTCGGAATAACCACTATCCCTCTCTGAATATGCCAGCGAAGCATAACCTGTGCCGGAGTCTTCTGATATTTTTCTGCAATCTCTGCGATGACAGGATTCTCAAAGGTGCCTCCTCTGCCCTCACCGAATGGTGCCCATGCTTCTAACCGAATATCATATTTGTCTGCCCATTCCTTCATCTCTTTCTGTTGATTGAAGATGTGGGTTTCCACCTGATTTACCATAGGTTTAATGCGGTTGAATGATGCAAAATCAACCATTCTGTCTACATAAAAGTTGGAAATTCCGATTGCTCTGATTTTTCCCTCATCGTACAGATCTTCCAATGCATGGTAAGCACCGTAAGCATCTGAAAATGGCTGGTGAAGCAATACCAGATCCAGATAATCTGTCTTTAACTTTTTCATGGATTCAAGAACTGATTTCTTTGCTTCTTCATATCCATAATGTTCAACCCACACCTTTGTTGTAAGGAAGATTTCTTCTCTTGGAATGCCTGACTTTTGGATTGCATTCCCAACCTCTTCCTCATTAAAATAACTCTGTGCTGTATCAATCGCCCGGTATCCAACTTTTAAAGCATCAAGCACACATCTTTCACATTCCTCTTTTGTTACCTGATATACGCCATATCCCAGTATTGGCATTTTTACACCATTATTTAATGAAATATATTCCATTGTCGTATCCTCCTTGTTTTCTTTCATTCATTTTACATTCATACTATAATACTGATAGATTCCTTTGAGAAGTTTCGATAAGTTTTTCAGTCTTAACCTTTCGGTTTATTCTGGTTCTTACTGATTGAACAGCCATCCCATAATTTCTTTGTCACGACAAAACAGATAGCCACCGCCATGCTGATAAGTGACCGGTGTTCCTTCAAAGTAATCTTTATCTTTTACATCCAGTACCACCAGTTTATCAATCTCTGATTCCGATAATCCCTGTTCTTTGTAAAGCTCATGTATCTGCTGGTATGCCTCTTTAAAAGGTTCTGATCCATAGTATTCGTCGCTTTCGCCAATCACAAAATATACCGGCGTTTTCATCTCCACAACCAGCTCATATGCACCATCCCACTGAGAGCTGCACATAAGTGCCGCTGTATATAATTCCGGCTGCTTTGCCAATACCAGTGACAGGGTTTCTCCTCCTCCGGAATAACCATTAATATATACTTTCGATGGATTAATAATATAATGCGTCAGAAAATACTGTGTCAGTTCAATTGTCTGATCTGCTGATGTCTGTCCCCAGTCATTTAACTGTGGAGCTACAATAATCATATCGGTAATATACTTCTGTGCTTCAAATCCAAAATCTTCTGTCCGGATATTTTCTCCCACGCCCTGAAAATATAATCCCTGATATCCGGGTAATGTTACATATAGTGCATATTCCTTTGTCCCGTCATATGCATCCTGAATATATACATTGTAATGAATGTCCCCTTCATTTGGAGAATGAAGAACATTATCCAGGAGGAAGCCCCGGTATTCTTCGCTTCCCGGCGTAACATTTTCCAATTCATCTCCGGATGTATTTTTTTCTGTATTTTCTTTTTTCTCATCTGTCTTCTGCTGTACGGTCTGTACCTGGTTTATTATTTGTTGATTCTTCTTTTCATCCCTGCCAGGTTTTGAAAAGTAGATATATACCATGATTACCATTGCTAAACTAACAACTCCAATAATTGTAAGTACTAATTTCCGCTTTTCCATAAATACACCACCTTCTTTCAGTATGAACCTTTTCGTTTTCCCTTACCTGTTTTCTTTAGAAACACTCCACTATAATATCCAATAAATGCTATCAACATCATTACTGCCAGATAATCCAGCTGAAAAGGAAAGATCCCCTTTTCATAATCATAAAATACAAAATGCATCCTCATAATCAGATAATCTCCTATCTGTCTCCTGTAAAATGCATATAAACCATAACCTGCAATTGTGGTTGCGACAGATCTTGCTGCCCATGTTCTGATGACGGATGGATATTCCCATAATCGTCCTGCCATTGCTACCGCTATATTCCAATGAAATCCGAGATGTAATGACATCACCACCAGTCCCCAGTATGCGCAAAACATATGTATCTGTCTGGCTGTTATATATGTTCCGGAAATCTTTATCCATTTAAATATGTGATTTGACAATAATATTCCACTTATCATGGAACCCATTATAAGAATAAGCATTCATATTGTCTTTATCTGCATATAGTATCCTCCATTTTCACTTCAGCTAAAGTATAACAAAACGAGACTCCATTAGAAGTCTCGTTTTGTTATTCAGTATTAACCTTTAGGTTTCTACTCGCATGTATTCAATTTTTATTTTACCTTGTTAATAGCATTTATCAGCTGCTTAACCTTAATGGACGGTTTTTTCGAATGAAGAATTCCAAACGGCATAGTATAATCCCACTCTACTGGAATGATTCTGATCAGTGGATGAACACTTTCCCAGCTCTTGAATGCCAGTAATACCTCATTATTGTTTTCGCATCGGTTAAATGCTTCTACATTGTACAGATTAAAGTCTACAATATTGATTTCAGGATGATTTTTCATCATATCATCCCTTAGCATATCGCCATAATAACTCCATCCTCTTTTCATGAGCATAAGATTTTCTCCAGCCAGATCATCAAGTGTAATTTTTTCTTTTTTTGCCAGCCTGTGATGAATTGATACCGCCACACAAAATGGTTCTCTTGAAATCTCAGTACCATCACAGCCTCTGAGTTCAAGCATTGTTTCATCAAAGATTCCAGCTATCACATCAATATTCTTTCCCATATTAGCCAGTATCTCTCTTGCATTCTCTGGTGTATTTTCAAATGTAATCAATTTAAACTTCATCTCCGGATATATTTTCTGTATCTTAGGCCAAAGTTCCACAAAAACTTCCGGTGGCGTCATCGGAGATATTCCAACACGAATGATTTCTTCATTATGATTCATTGCTTCCTGCGCCCGTATCAACGATTCTTTTGAATATTGAATCAGATATTTTGCATCCTGATAGAGCGATTTACCAGCTTCCGTAATAATAAGACCTCTGTGTGTTCTTTCAAATAGTTGCAAATTTAAGCTGTTTTCCAAAGAATTTATCTGTTTAATAACCGCAGGTGCACTTATATATAATTCTTCTGCCGCTTTACTAAAACTTCCAGCTTCTACAACGCAGATAAATGTATCAAGTTGTGGATTATACATCATGTAATTCACTCCTCTTTGTAATTTTAAATCATCTGAAATGCTTTCAGTGCCCCAATAATTGCCTTTTCTTTCTCCTTCGGACATTGTGGTTGCTTTGCTCCCTCTGACCTAGGAATATTAAAATTCTCCGCTAATTCAATTCCACACTTTCTCTTCACCTGTGTAATATACAGATTAGATACCTTCATCCCATCATTATACTCTGCAACATACTTCTTTATCTCCTCATAAGTAGCCTTGCTCTCAGCCGCCGTTAAATCCGTCTCGTCCATGTCAAGTCTCACATTCACATGATGCTTCGCTTCGTGGAGTTTGGACAATAAACATACTGTCTCCACGTGTGGTGTCGCTGGAAACATGTCAACCGCACACACTTTCTCCACCCTATATCCTCTTGCTGTCAGCACCTCTAAATCTCTTGCAAGTGAAGTTGGTTTGCAGGAAATATACACCATTCGGTCTACCCCATAATCAATAATCTTCTCCAAAGCCTTTGGATGTATTCCATCTCTAGGTGGGTCCAACACAATAAGGTCGGGTTTATCCTCAATATCATCGATAACCTTAAGGACATCTCCGGCGATAAATTCACAGTTATCTAAACCATTCAAGGCTGCATTTTCCTTGGCGGCTTCTACGGCTTCCTCCACGATTTCTACTCCTATTACTTTCTTGGCAACAGGTGCAAGCATCTGCGCAATCGTTCCTGTTCCGCTATATAAATCGAAAATCAGCTTGTCCTTTGTTTCTCCCACAAATTCTCTTGCTTTTTCATAAAGTTTTTCTGCACCTAGCGAATTAGTCTGGAAGAATGAAAAAGTAGAAATCTTGAATTTTAATCCTAATATTTCTTCATAGAAGAATTCACTTCCGTATAAGACCACTGTTCTGTCGCTTCTAACCATATCTGCGAGTCCATCATTATATATATGCATTATTCCAACAATTTTACCACTGACCTTAAGCGCTAAGAGTTCGTCAACTAATTCTTGCAAATCTAATGAAAGTGCTGTCGTTGTTACCAGACTTATCGTGATTTCTCCTGTTTTAACTGCTCTTCTTACTAATAAATGTCTTAAATATCCCTCCTTAGTCATTTTGTGATAAAAAGCAATATTTCTTTCTTTAAAATAAGCTAAAACCGTAGTAAGAATCATATTGTAATCCTGATTAACAATCTTACAATTATCAACAGTCACAATATCATAAAAGCTTCCTTTTTTATGCAATCCCAGTGCCAAATCTCCACCTTTACATTCATCACCAAATGAGAATTCCATCTTATTTCTATATCCAAATTCGTCAGGACTTCCTATTATTCCCTGAAATTCATATGGTTCACTGATCACACCATCAATAATCTTCTTAACCATATCACGTTTTAATGCTAATTGATTGTCATAACTTAGATTCTGATATGTACAACCTCCACATACTCCAAAATGTGGACAGGGTGCTGTCCTGTTTTCTAACTCTGACTTCTCTATAACTTCTAATAATCTGCCTTCGCATTTACCTGAACGTTTTTTATTTACAAGAAATCTTACTTTCTGCCCTGGAAGAGTTCCTTTTACGATGACTGGAACTATGACCTTATCGCCATCACGTTCTTCCTCATAATGTATTATGCCTTTATTTGGAAATGTAATTTCATCAACTGCCCCTATATATTCCTGACCTTTTTTCATTGTTTACCTCGTTTCTATATCATTTAACATCTAATAATTATATCCTACATTAGAACATAATATCAACCTTTATTTTCACACTTCGACACATATCTGATTATTTCCTGTATATTAAAAATACTGACAAAAGATTTCTCTTCGGTCAGTATTGTATGTATTATCAATTTGTTAAATTTTTCCTACTAATTAAATTTATCATTGATTTAGTCAATTTTATTTTATAAACTCATTTTCTCTACTAATTCAATTTATCATTAATTTCATCAATTTTATTCTTCTTAGATGGTTTATCCTTACCTAAATCAGGTATAAATAAAATTCGAAGTGCTAATGCACCACCACCAAATATTAATACAAGCATTAATACCATTTCATATAATGTTGAAGGTATCCATCTTAATTCAACTGATGAAATAACACCAAATACAATAAATAATGCTCCTAATATTGTTACAAGTTTTCCTGCAAAACTCTTTGGAAAGATTACCCAGATAACAATACCTAAGATTAACGGAATAACAACTAGTCCACCTGGAATACCTCTTGAACCAAATATTCCAAAGCTTCTATACATTCCACTAAAGTTAAATCCGGTATCTACTCTTATATGTGTTGAAAAAAGATATAATCCACCACAACACATCAAAATTCCTAATAACAAATATAACAACTGTTTTCCTGCTGAATTTCTTTCATTCATCTTGTTTTCATACCTCCGTAACCTGTAAACTGTTGATTTAAATTTCATTTGTAACCATTATAACTTATCGCAACACATTCAAACAGCTATCGTTTTACACGATAGCCGTCCTATTATATTGTATTATACACAATATAGCTTTTATTCCTCATCTTCGTCAAGGAAGTCTTCTTCAAAGTCATCATCTTCAAAATCATCATCAAATTCATCTAAATAATCTGGTTTGAGATGTTTATAAATGCCATATGCTACAGCCGCAAGTGCAATCACCGCACCTATTACTATAAGGATACAACATACCTTTTTCTTCTGCTTCTTCTCTTCTTCCTGTTTGTTGATGATATTGTTAAGTTTAGACATACTAATAAGATTTTCGAGTTTATCCATAAGTTCACAACCTTTCTTTCGCTCTTACGAACTTTATTGTAATAGTATACCATCTTTAAGTAATTTTTACTACACTTTTTTCAATTTACCTGCAATCTAATCTTATATTACACTTTTTTCAATTTTGCAAATGAAGCAAACATTTTCTTTGTCCCTGCAGTAATGAAATCAACTGTAACCTCGTAATCTCTGCCACCATCAGTTATGTCTATTACCTGACCTACACCGAATTTCATATGTTTAACAGTATCACCAACTGTATATTCAAGTTTTTCCTGCTTTTTAACTGTATATTGTTTCGTTTCAAATGGTTTAGTATTAAATATAGGCTTGGCATTCGATTTTGCAGACGGTTTTACAAACCCATCTTTCGTTGAAATATTATCCATTGAAATATTTGTATCCATGATTAATTTAGGTATCTCTTTAACGAATCTTGATACTTTTCCATAATATGTTTCGCCTCTTATCATTCTTACCTTGGCACAGGTAATTGTAAGGCTTTCCATTGCTCTTGTTATTGCCACGTAGCATAGACGTCTTTCTTCCTCTAATTCAGTTTTATCATCTGAATTGATTGTCATATAGCTTGGAAATAATCCGTCCTCCATACCACATAAGAATACTTTAGGAAACTCTAATCCTTTTGCACTGTGAATTGTCATCAGAACTACATAATCACTGTTTTCGTCTAATCCGTCAATTTCCGCTACAAGTGCAACTTCTTCTAAGAAACCACTTAATGTAGGATTCTCTGTTTTCTCTTCGTAATCAACAATTTTACTGAAGAATTCATTGATATTATCAATTCTTCCTCTTGCTTCATCTGTATCTTCTAATTCTAAATCTCTTACATATCCGGTATCTTCTAAAATAATTTCCATAAGATCTGATACCTTGCCATATTCGCTTTCAGCTCTTAATCTCTGTATAAAATCTACAAACGGCTTTACTTTAGAAGCACTTCTTCCTAAAATAGCCATCGCATTCTCATTCTTAAGTGCATCATAAAAGCTCATATCGTTAGCCTCAGCAAATGTCTGGAATTTATCGACTGTCGTTGCGCCTATTCCTCTTTTTGGAACATTTATTATTCTCTTTACAGCGACGTTATCTCGTCCATTGTCAACAGTTTTTAAATATGCTATCAGGTCCTTGATTTCTTTTCGCTGATAGAAATTCTGTCCGCCAAAAATCTTATATGGAATATTCTGTCTTATGAAATTCTCTTCAAGCACACGCGACTGTGCATTAGTTCTATATAAACAAGCTATATCGTTGTAACTAAATCTTCCATCTCTGACATATCCATTAATTTCATCAGCGATATACTCTGCTTCCTCATATTCATTTCCTAATTGCTTGAATATAATCTTGTCCCCTGCTTCTTTATCAGTCCACAATGCCTTACCTTTTCTCGCTGTATTGTTAGCAATTACGGCATTTGCAGCATCTAATACCATCTTAGTCGAACGGTAATTCTGCTCTAATTTTATAACCCTGGCCTCTGGAAAATACTTTTCAAAGTCCAGGATATTGGCAATATTAGCACCTCTGAACTTATATATTGACTGGTCATCATCACCTACAACACATAAGTTTCTATACTTTGAAGCTAGTAATTTGACTAATAGAAACTGTACTGTATTAGTATCCTGGTATTCATCAACCATAATATACCTGAATCTCTCCTGATAATTCTCAAGCACCTCTGGATTAGAACGGAATAACTCAACAGTTTTAACAAGCAGGTCATCAAAGTCTAAGGCATTACTTCTTTTTAATTCTAATTGATATTCCCTGTATGCTTCGATAATATTCTTCTTGCTGTAATCTCCTGAATTCTCCAATGCATAATCTTCTGGAAGCAGCATCTCATTCTTAGCCGATGAAATAGCATTCAGAATAGCCTTTTCCTTTGTATATTTTGTATCAATCTTTAATCTCTTACATATAGTCTTTATCACCGTTTTCTGGTCATCTGCATCATATATAGTAAAATTATTATCATAACCTAATCTGTCAATATATCTTCTCAATATTCTTACGCACATAGAATGAAATGTACTTACCCATATACTGTCTGAGCCAAAGCCTACGAGATTATCTACTCTTTCACGCATCTCACCTGCCGCCTTATTAGTAAATGTAATGGCAAGAATATTCCATGGCTGTACGTGCTTCTCTTCTATAAGATATGCAATTCTGTGTGTAAGTACGCGGGTTTTACCGGAACCCGCACCGGCTAAAACAAGAAGCGGTCCTTCTGTACAGTAAACCGCTTCTTTCTGTCTGTCATTAAGTGAATCGTATATACTCATTTTCTTGTATTTCCATTCCCATACAATATTAACTAAATTAATTTAGTTCCACAATTTGAACAGAATTTTGCTCCTTCTGTCTTAGTTCCACAGTTAGGACAGAACTTAGGTGCAACTCCACCCTCCTGTGGTGCTGCCTGCTGCATCTGCTGCTGGTTTGGCATCTGATTTGGTGCCTGACCGTTCATCTGCTGTCCCTGGAAATTAACACCTGACATAGATTGCTGCATATTGTTCATAGGAGCCTGCATTGAATTAACCATCTGCTGTCCCATCATCATACCCATCTGCATACCAGCCATTGTATTAGCCATTCCAGCCATATTGTTAGCTGTTCCGCCTGCATTTCCATTATTTGACATACTGTCAACCATAGCCATCTGAGTATATCTTCCCATATCTCCGACCATACTCTGTGATGCAACTTTTTCCTGCATTCTCTTAACAGTTTCAGGATAATTAAAGCTCTCAATGTTGAATGCCGTGATTGTAATACCTAATTTGATAATCTCCATATCAAGGTCTTCTTTGATACCGTTACCAATATCTATTGCATTAGCCTGAAGATTAAACATATCTTTACCCTCTTTTGTTATCCACTTCATTAATAATGGATTGAGAGTAGATGTTACTCTTTCTTTAACCTCATCAACTAAGAACTGCTTCTTGATACCTGCAATCCTCTCGATAAATGTATCATAATCACTTATCTTACAACTGAATGTACCAAATGCACCGATTGGCATACCTCCAGGTAATCCCGGTGCCTGTATATTAATAGGATTCTTTGTACCCCATCTGAGTGTAAATTCCTTTGTATTAATGAATAATACTTCAGCACGTACACCACTGTTAAAACCAAACTTAATTCCTTTTAATGTTGAAAGGAAGGGAATAATCTGTGATTCAATATCAAAGCTTCCCGGATCTCTAAATATACCTTCGACCTTACCATTATACATAAATATGGCATCCTGGCCCGGTCTGATAATTAACTTACTTCCTTTTTTAATCTCGTCATTATTCCACTTCCAAAACATAATGTCGTTTCTCTGCTCTTGCCATTCAACAACATTTGAAAACTGATTTCCAAAAAGTCCCATTCTCTTCCTCTTTCTGCGGCGATAATATTATGTTTTTGTGTCTGCACCGCTGACACTTTATCTGATAATTCAATATATGTATTTCAGAAATATTCTATTGCAAATGCTATTTATCTAATAAAGCATTTACTTAAATACATTTTATCATATCATAACTATATTTTCTATAATTATATTTTTATATATCTCTATAATATTTCGATATCTTCATCAATAACATACTCATAACCTGACATCTCTAAATACTGGTTGTCATCATATGTTCTCTCAATTGAATATCCTGTTTCCATACCATTTCCATAGACTGAATTGTCTGAATTGTTCTCGCCTTTCATATTCAATGCAATAAGGAGTGCTACAATTGCTGCAATTATTGCTACAATTATACCTATCTTAACAGGACTCTTTGGATAACTTCCTTTAATTTTTCCTGTCTGTCCATTAACTAATACAGTATAATTTTTATTTGCATATGTAAATGCTGTAGAATATACAGGAATCAATATGTGCTTATATGTCTCGTCACGATAATCCGGTGCAATTCTTACATTTCTTACTTCATCATAGTGCTTTCTTACGTCTTTTCTTGCAAGTTCACGCAATTCATTTTCCATAATGTTATTAGCTTCTCTATGAGCATCATCTAATGAAACTGTATAACATTCTGCACCATATCCTGATAAATATTCAGGAGAATATGAAACAAGCTGCTTCTTAGTATCATATGGCTCAATTCCTTTTAAAAGTGATTCTTTAAGATTCTTAGAACCTCTTACCTGAACGTCATCAAAGAACTCCTTTACACGTCCATGTGTATTATACCAATCTGTCTCTGTTCTTGTCTCTGTTTTTCCATCATCTTTCTTAACTTCTACTTTTCGGTGCTTACCACCCTCAGCAGAATAATCACATACTACATCGGCATCAAATGTCCAATATGGTATGTACACACCCTGTATCTTACCATTTTCATACAGATGCTTAAGTTTACCCGGTGCTAACCATCTTCTGTTAATCCATTTATTAAATGTTTCCTGCACCTTATGTTTATCAACTTTAAAAGGTACTATGCCATCTGGAACAATTGCTGCTTCCTGCTTCTCTGCCAAAACATATTTAGCTCCACAATATGGACACTCTGTTGCTGTACAGTCAGGTGCTACTTCAACCTTTGCTCCACAACCTTTACATTCCATTGTAGATGTCTGTTTCACTTCTACAGCTATAGTTTTCGCTACTCGTTTATTAAATTCATGTTCTATAATTTTCTTTTTATCATTTACAATATTAACCTGTGTGTCACAATTAGGACACTTTAAGGATTGTGTCTTTACGTCAAATTCCATAACCCCGCCACAATTACTGCAATAATAAATATTCTCTGACATTTTCATATACCTCATTTCTCAGTATTTGGTAGATAAATTTAAAAAAAGATGCCTACCACACCACTAACGGTGTGGCATATGTAAGGCACCTTTTCTATAAAATATTACATTCCCATTTTTGCTTTTAATGCTGCTAATTCATCATCAACGGCTGGTGCAGATGCTGATGTTGAATCATATTTTGCTGCAAGGTCATCAAGGCTGTTATCTTCTGCTGATGAATTTAAATCTGCCATTGCATTGGCTTTATCAAGCATATTGTCTGCTTTAGCTTCCATTCTGTCAAATGCTGACATGCTTCCCTTAACGCCTTCAACACTTGCGCCAAGTTTGTTAATCTTCTCCTGTGTCTTAGCTGCTGCAATCTTTGCTTTGATTGAGTCTTTACGTGAATTAAGTTCTGCAATATCCTTGCATAACTTATCATGCATCTGTCTCATCTTTGTTGCATTAGCTGATGCTACGTCATAAGCCTGCTGTAAATTTGCCTGCTGTGTAGCTAACTGTGCTTTCTTAGCAAGGAACTGTTTCGCATCTTCATCATTGCCTGCAAGTACAGCTTTCTCTGCGTACTTCTGATATTTATCCATCTCTGCTGTACATTCATCTAACTGTCTCTTGCATCTCGTCTCTTCAGCCATAACTGCTGCTGTCTCTGCTTTTACTTTGCCAAGGTCACTTTCCATATCTCGAAGATATTGATCAATCATCTTCTCTGGATCTTCTGCCTTATCAAGTAATGCATTAATGTTTGCTGACATAATGTCTTTAAATCTAGATATAATTCCCATTTTCATTCCTCCTATGATATGAAAAATTTTTGTCGAATTATTATTCGCCTGTGATACATATTATACAGTATATAAAAATAAAAGTCACTATTAAATATTTAAAAAAATGTCGTTTTAGACTTGTCATCTAGTTTTTAATACTATATAATCTTTATTGTGTAACCTCGTAGACGGTCTTAGATTATAACGTATTTGAAAGGTATGATTTTTACTATGATAGATTCAGAAAAATTGCTAAATGATATCATTTCCAAGCTAAATATTATTGACGACGCAGATATTCCGGCTATAGATTTATATATGGATCAGGTCACAACGTTTATGGATAAACATCTTAAAAACAATAAGCGTTTTGCTGATGACAAGATATTAACTAAAACCATGATTAATAACTATGCCAAAAACGACCTGCTTCCTGCTCCAGTTAAGAAAAGATACTCAAAGCAGCACGTTATACTGCTTATTTTTATATACTACTTTAAGAATATATTATCAATTAATGATATTAAGACTATATTAGGTCCTATTTCGGAGAATTATTTCGACGTTAATTCACCTATTTCTCTTGAAGAGATATATTCAACTGTTAAGAATTTAGAAAACCAGCTTACTTCTGATATAATGAATGATATTCAGAGTAAAATTAATTTATCTGAAGAAACTTTTGCTGACAAATCCGATAAGGATAAAGATTTTCTTCAATTATTCTCATTAATTGTATCACTTAGCTTTGATGTGTATATTAAAAAACAGATGATAGAAAGCATTGTCGATAAGTTAAATGCAGCAAATGAACACACTTCCACAAAACCTAAGAAAGATAAGGATAAAGACAAGAAAGAAATTTAAAAAGCTGGTGCAGTAAATTAACATTCAAATGAACCTTGTTAATTTACTGCACCATAATATTTTCTATATAAGGCAACATTTACCTGTCAACATTATTTTTTACACTATTTTTCCATTCGTTCTAGCACAATTGCATATCCGTCATTACCATAATTAAGCGAACGGTTTACCCTGCTTATAGTTGCAGTCGATGCTCCTGTCTCTTTAGCAATTTCCTGATATGTTTTCTTCTCTCTTAACATCTTCGCTACATCAAAACGTTGTACTAAAGACTGTAATTCGTTAATCGTGCATATATCCATAAAGAAATTATAACATTCTTCTTCATCTTTAAGAGTTAAAATTGCCTTAAATAAATCGTCCATTTCCTGGTTTCTTATTTTTTCACTCATAATCTTCTCCATTTCCAAGCGACTTTTAATAATCTCTATTTACTTCTTTTATATTTTCCAAGGTATTTTCTCAATTTAGCAATATGAAAATTCATCACAAGTTCATTATCAAAATCTACCTCGTCCATTACATCATACGCACGTTCATTTAATCCGACAATATCTTCTGAATGTGCATCACTTCCAATAACTACAGGTACCTGGTATTTCTTACATAATTCAAGTATGGTCTTGTCATTTTCTCTTGTATTCTTTCGGAAGCCACTTGGGTTCAGGGAATTATTATTAATCTCTAATAATGTACCATATTCTTTTGCAGCCTTAACTACCTGTTCATAATCAAGTGGAATTCTACCATCATCCGGATGTCCTATTATATCTATTAATGGATTCTTAATGGCTCCTATTATGGACTTTGTATTCTCTTCTATCGTTCCTGGAGTATATCCGATGTCCGAATGTATACTTGCTATAACTACGTCCATCTGTTTAATCAATTCATCACTCATATCTACATTTCCATCATAATCTATGATATTGAGTTCTACACCTAATAATAATTCTAATCCATCACCATAATCTCTTTTGGCATTTCTTAGATTATTAAAGTAAAATTCATGGCATGTTCCCGGCATCGTCATAGAATGTTCTGTAATTCCAAGAATTGAAAGATGCTTTGCCTTAGCTGCATTTACCATCTCGTTAATCGTATTATATGCATGTCCACTTGCAACTGTATGTGTATGCAAATCTGCAAGATAATTAAGTTTCTCCATATACTACTCCATTTCTATATGAAATATTTTGAAATTATTCCTTATCATATTGCTTATTAATTAAATTTAGCACTTTAGCAATTTACATTATAACAGTTTAGCATTATTCATATAAAATTTCAAGTGCAAGGCCCTATATATCCTCTTAAATATGCACAATTTTAACAGGTAATCTTCGTGCAAGTTTAAATTTGACACTCCCTATAAAATATGATATTCTATATGAGGATTATTTTATAATCCAATTAATTATTTCGGAGGTATCACAATGAACAAAGGTACAGTTAAATGGTTTAACAACCAAAAAGGTTACGGATTCATCTCTGATGAAGAAGGTAATGATGTATTCGTTCACTACTCAGGACTTAACATGGATGGCTTCAAGTCTTTAGAAGAAGGCGCTGCTGTTGAATTCGAAGTTGTTAACGGTGCAAAAGGACCTCAGGCAACAAACGTAACAAAATTATAATCAAGAAGTATAAATGGTGTGCCTTTTTCATAATATATAAATTTCGGTTTTTTTATTTTGAATTAGCTCTATTGTTTAACAACATGATTACTAAAAGCTATCCTCTCCGGATAGCTTTTTTGTTCTCTACTGCTTCATTATCATTACTGATTCAAAATTCCTCATTATTTTTTTATATTTCTTTATATTCTTTTATATTTCCTTGTATTTCCTTGTATCTTAATTATTTAATTGTATTCAGAATTTCTTGTAATTCATCTACACTGAATTTATAATTATGATTACAGAAATGACAGTTCACTTCAATTTCCTTACCATCATCTATCATATCTTTAATCTCTTTCTTACCAAGACTTACTAATACTTTTCTGACTCTTTCCTTAGAACAGTCACATTCAAAACCTGTAGGAACTTTGTCTAATATTTCTACGCCGAGTTCTCCTAATACCTTATTTAAGATGTCCTCCGGTGTCATTCCCTGTTCAAGCATTGAAGTTACCGAAGTAATCTTAGATATCTTCTCCTCTAACACTTCTATAATCTTCTCATCAGCAAATGGCATTAACTGGATTATAAAACCACCTGCACTCTTTACAGTATTATTTTTCTCCATTAGTACACCTAAAGCGACTGATGATGGGATCTGCTCAGAAGCTGCGAAATAATATGTCAAATCTTCTGCAACTTCACTTGTAGTAAGTGCAATCTGGCTTGAATATGGCTCTTTCATACCCAAATCCTTAATCACAGTCATTGTACCGTAACCGATGGCTGCACCAACATCTAGTTTGCCTAAATAATTAGGTGGAATAATAACGTTAGGATTACCCGGATAACCTTTAACATATCCTTTAGAATTAGCAGTAACGGTAAGTCCGTTAATAGGTCCGTCACCTTTCATCATAATTGTAAGTACGTCATTTTCACCTTTCATCATTGTTCCCATCATTGCAGCACCGGTTAATAATCTTCCTAATGCTGCTGTCGCTACAGGGCTTGTATTATGTGTCTGTCTTGCGAATTCTACCATTTCCCTTGTAGTTGCAGCAAATGCTCTTATCTGTCCATTTGCTGCTGTGGCTCTAACTATATAATCTTTCATAATAATCTCCATTCCGCAGGCACAACGTGCCGGAGGAATCGCGAGTCAAATTTCAAATTTGGCTCTGC
Source organism: Bovifimicola ammoniilytica (assembly GCF_025567085.1). Classification (NCBI taxonomy): domain Bacteria; kingdom Bacillati; phylum Bacillota; class Clostridia; order Eubacteriales; genus Bovifimicola; species Bovifimicola ammoniilytica. Next base: position 203,203 of record NZ_JAOQJN010000003.1, read on the forward strand.
GATAGATGCTATTTGTGGTGCCTGCGACACAAATAGCTGTGTGAAAAATAATCGCATCAGCATTATTTTTCACACTATCTCCATTCTTCTATATTCAACTTACTTTCTTGCCTTTTTCTCTGGCTATCACATATATTCTTTCACTGTCTTTTCTCACTGCATTTTTAGTAAATGCATCATAAGACGTTACATATTCCAGACCTGCCTCACTAATTAATTCCTTTATTCTATCCAGACAATATGCCCTTTGTATATGATTTTCCTCATATTTATCATATTTTCCATTTTCATCTTTAATAAATAATGTTAAATCATATTCGTTAATATTTTCATCTTCATAAAATGTATTCTCCCAGATAAAGCTGCCTTCATCTCTATTCTCGGCAATTACCTGTTCACCTATTGTCTCATATTTATGAATAGTATTCAAATCAAATATAAATATACCGCCAATATCTAAATAGTTATTTACTAACTTAAATACATCTCTCAAGTCTTCTTCCGTAGTCATATAATTCATCGAATCGCAAATACTTACAATTGCTCTGACTGTTCCGTATAATTCAAATTCTCTCATATCCTGATTAAGATAGAGAATATTATTTCCGGATTTCTCTTTCTTATCTAAAGCAACATTTAACATCTCTTCAGAATAATCTATGCCAATCATATCATATCCTTTATCTGCAAGTATTTCAGTAATACTTCCTGTTCCACATCCCAAATCGAGAACCAGACCATCTTTAATACCATATTCTTCTAAAAGATTTATAAGATATTTTCCCCATTCTTCATACGGAACATTATCCATAAACATATCATACACTTTTGCAAAACTTGAATATGCTTCCATACTATCTCCATTTCTATTATACAATTAGAATATTATATTCCATAAGAATATACCCTATTTTTTTAATAAAAGCAACCTTGATTATTACACTATATTAACGTATAATCTTATGTAAATATCGTAACATAATTTAAAGAAAGCGAGGGATATTTTTGAAAAAGAATTTCATATATTCACATATTAGAAAAATATGTTTATATAGTTCTGCAATTTCATTATTTGCATTGATAATTATATATATCATATTTGTACGTATTCCATTTTCAGAAGTATTTTCTCCGACTTCCATGTCCTATGCAACCTCTGCATCAACTGTATATAATTCCGGGGTTGAATACGTGGAGGTAACTCTTAACAATGCAAAATATACAGGCTATGACTGTATCAGACTAGGAAAAGTATATGGTTCTTATTACTATTGTCTTGTAAATAACAATTGTACATTTATACTTGTTAAAAACTCATCAAAGAACCCATTGCCCGATATAATCAATGACTACACTATCAAGGCAAGACTTGTACCATCGAATTCTCTATCAAAAAAAATGTTTAAAGATTTCGCTAAAGATCTTAACTGGACAAAGGATGGACTAAAGAAAGTCTCTTCTGAAATTATAATTGACGAATTATCTTATCATATTGATGTTTATTTCTATCTTGCTGTTTATTTAGGAATTATGGCTCTTATCCTTGTAAGTTTTATTATTGTGAATATAATTTATATCGTAATGCCGGCTTTTCATCCTGCCTGCTTGAGTTTTAACCGTATTTCCCACGGAAAGCACTCTATTCATCACGTAAACTATGAATTGTCCTCAAGAGTGATTATGAAATCAGGAAATATAACTTTAACAGAAAGCTATATTGTTGCAACAGGACTGTTTAACATTGAAATCGTACCGATAAGTAAAATCGTATGGGCATACGAACATAGTACATGGCATCATTTTTTGTGGTTTAAAATGAAGCTTACTTACACTCTGCACCTTTTATGCGAGCATCATATTTATATCTACTCACCAAGAAATACTAAAGAGGATATCGATGCTGTTATCCAGTATTTGCAGGATAATTATCCAAATATTATATTTAATTATTCAAAGGAGAATAAGAAACTGGCTCTATCAAGAATCAAACGCAGAGCCAGACGTAAATCACGAAATGTGTAAATCCTGAAAAACTCAAATCAAAACAAATGTAGTATCTATTACCAGCTTATCATCTTCAATATGAGCTTCTATATTTCCATTTAGCTGCTCTGTAAATTCTTTGGCAATAGCAAGTCCTAATCCTGTGCTTCCCTTAGTTCTTGAAATGTCAGTTGTATAAAAATCATCAAAGATTCTGCCGGTATCCAAATCTTTATCAATTATTCTGTTTGTAAAGCTTATCCTTATTACATCTGCATTTTCAGAAATAACCTCAATTGTAAGATTACCTGAACCATATTTTAATGCATTGCTGATAAGGTTTTCAAATATACGGCTTAACATCGTTCTATTAGTGGATATAGATATCTTATTATTAGAAGTTATGAAATCTACCTCTCTGTTTTCCTTTTTATAATCCTCATAGAAATTTCCTATACATTCTTCTAAAATTCCTATCAGATTAACTGTTTCTAACTCGATTTCCTTATTCGTAGTCAGAATTTTAGAAAACTCGAAAAACGAATCTACAAGTTCAGTCAGTCTCTTTAACCTGGCTTCAACTATCTTCATTTCACTAATTTTCTCATCTTCTGTTAAATCTGAATTCAATATCAGATCAGTATATCCCGCTGCTGAAGTCAAAGGAGTTCGTAAATCGTGTGAAATATTTCGCATCATTACCATAAGATTATTGTTCTTATGCTCTATTTCCGTTTTACGCTTCTGAATCTCCGACAGATACATATTGACAGCACTTACGAATTCCTTTAACTCTTTTGAATTAAATTCTGTATGCAATATCCTGTTTGTATCATTAGACATTATAAAATCAAGTTCTTTTTTAAGCCTCTTAATCTCGGCTTTCTCAAGAAAAACATAGCATAAAATAAATGCTATTAAAATCACCAATACCACTATAATTGTTTTCATATGTTCCTATCCTGTTATCCAAATACTAAATTCTCAAACTTCACACAGACATATTGCAGTTTATATTCATCTATTAAAGTAAATTTGACAGATATAAATATCGAAACACCTTGCAAAAATTGTGTAAATTTGTAAGATGTCTTTTTCGGCTCAGATTTTGTGTACATTCAACAGACATACTCCTAAGCCGAGCTGTCCGTCTATGGCATACACTTTCATATTTCCTTAATCTAGTGCGAGTAGATGCCATCCTCAGCAGAGGTTATTACGGTGCAGTAAATCAAACGCACTTCGCTTGAACGGTGATTTACTGCACCGACCTTTTGCTTCAGATGGCATTAACTCGCACACGATACGTCATAAATCAAGTGTATGTCATAGGCGGACACATCGGTTTAGGCGTATGGCATTGAATGAACTCAAATAATCAAAAGAGCCGAAAAAGATATCTACAAATTAGCAATTCTTGCAAAAGTTTCAATATTTATATATGCAAATTTACTTAATACAGATGATTTAATTCTATTATGTCTGTGCAAAGTTTGAGTCCATTATTTTATTTCTGATTTTCTAAATACATTATAGCCTAATATATTGAATACAACAATATATATTATCGCTAATGTAATTGATTTCATAATATACGAAAACGATGTGTCTGTTATCAGATTGGACAACATAAACTGGTACTCGTATTCCATTATATGGTTAGACTTAATGCTAAATAATGATGAAACTCCCATTATGACTATCTGGGCTGCCATAACAAATGGTATGGATACTGCATTGAATGCCGCTGTCTTTCTTAATAAAAATGCCATACATACTAACAGACTTATTATTCCACACATTATAGGCAGCTGTACTAAAGTATATTTTGTAATCTTCTCAATTCCTGACGAAAATTTTGCACCATTTATTAATCTGTTAAATATATACGTCCCATAGTTATTCAACAATACCAGACCTATGCACAGCAGACAACAGGTAAATAATTTGGATAGATAATATTTCTTCTTAGATATTGCAGAGGATAATGTGTTCTTGGCTGTTGAATGTGATAAATCTGTAACAAGCACCCCTACAACTATTATAATAAACATATAATATAGATTAACATTTGTACCGATTATGGCACTGTCAAGCGGATAACCATCAGTTTTCTTAAGTATTTTTCTGGTTTTGCTGATGCTATTAGTGACACTTAGTTCTAATCCTGTCTCATCATCAACCATTGAATCACCGGAAATCGTATCCGATGAGGTAAGCCCGATATATCCCGGCTGCATAACATATATACTTGAGCTTGCCATTATTACCGCTAACAATATAGCAAGATATATTCCTTTACCTCTGAACACTCTGTATAAATCAGCTTTTATCATATTTATCATTATTTAACACCGTCCTTTACAAGATTTTCGAAGTATTCTTCAAGTGAAATTCCAGCCTCATAGATACTTTTAACATCAACATTATTCTCAGCTAATACTTTGTTAACTTTAGCTGAATTATCTAGATAATCGTATATTCTTATTTCTTCATCATCAATTACCTTGTAATTATCAACCTTTAAATCTTTCTCAAGCACAGTGGTAGCTTTCTTAACATCTAATACCTTAATTGCAATACATTTGCTACATTCTGCATCTAATTCCTCTTTTGAAATTTCTTTAATTATTCTGCCTTTATCTATAAAGCAGAAATGATTTGCCACAATATAGAGTTCTGATAAAATATGGCTTGAAATCATTATTGTTATTCCGTTTTCTTCATTTAATCTTGTAAATGTATCTCTTATACTTTTTATTCCCATTGGGTCTAATCCATTTATCGGCTCATCTAATATAATAAAGTCCGGATTATCTAATATTGCAAATGCAATACCTAACCTCTGTTTCATTCCCAATGAAAAGCTCTTGAATTTTTTATTTCTCTGCTCCTCTAAATTAACGGTTTTAAGCGCTTTGTCTATCTGGCTTAAATCTACAATTCCTTTTTGAATTGCATAATATTTTAGATTCTGATAAGCTGTAAGATTCCCAAAAAAAGCAGGATTCTCAATAAGGCATCCAACTCTTCTCTTAGATTCCGTTAATTCAACATCGCTTTTTCCAAACAATTCAAATTTGCCGCTACTTTTCTCAGTAAGCGTGGTTACCGTTTTCATAAGCGTTGTCTTACCTGCACCATTTCTTCCTATAAGTCCATATATGTCACCCTTATAGACCGTAATATTGGCATTGTCCAAGGCTACAAAATTTTTATACTTTTTCGTTAAGTTCTCTGTTTTTAATACTATATCTTTCATAAGTATTTCTTCACCTCCAAGCCATATTATATAAAAGAAGTGTTAATTTACTCTTAAATCAAATCTTAATTAATTCTTAATTCTTCATCTTGTACCCGATTTTCCACACTGTTTCAATATATTCCTCATCAGGATTAGCTTTATTAAGCCGGTTTCTTATTTTACTGATATGGACATTAAGGGTATTATCATCTGCTGAATCTTCGTTATCCCATACACTTTCAATAAGATTATTCTTGGTATGCACATGATTCGGTCTTTCCATAAGTGTCCTAAGAATTTCAAATTCTATCTTAGGTAAAACGATATCTTTACCATTACATTTTATGGTATAATCATCTAAATTAAGTTCTATATCTTTAAATGTCAGGTTTCTGCTCTGCCCTACATTATTCTTCTTTCTTAAATGTACTTTAATTCTGGCAAGTAACTCATTATTATTAAACGGCTTTGTTACATAATCGTCCGCACCTAACTCAAATAAATCTAACTTTTTATCCATATCGTGAATGGCCGTCGTAACAATAATAGGCACTTCACTTTTCGCCTGTAGTTCACCTATTATCTCTTCGCCATTTTTACCAGGAAGCATTAAATCTAAGATAATAAGAGAAATATCCTTATTATGCAATATCACTCCTTCTGTTCCAGAATAAGCACTCATTACTTCATAACCATTTACTTTTAATAATTTCTGAAGCATCTCATTAATGTCTTTATCATCTTCGATAATCAATATTTTCTCCATCATTTCCACCTGCCTTAAACTTTCATGAATATAAATTATATATATACGTAAAATTCTTTGTATGTAATCATATTAATTATATTTTAACATTTTAATCTTATTATAGAATAAAGAATGTCGCTTGCGACATTCTCCGCTCCGCCGCAGTGCAATCCTCGCGGAGCGTTTTTTACTTACCAGTACAATTTCAAAGAAATTTCCTGGTAAGTAAAAAGATGTCAACATAACATTGACATCTTTAATATGTTCTTATTAATATTATAAATTAATAGTATTATCTTCCACAACAGAATTTATATTTCTTTCCGCTTCCGCAAGGACAAGGATCATTTCTTCCGATTTTCTTCTCTTTAACTACTGTATGCGAAGATTTCTGCTCTTTATATAATTCTTTTCTTCTGTCTTCCGGAATAAGGTCATTCCATGCTTCAAGTGTATATAGCCACTCAGCTTTAGCTTCAACCATATTCTTATATAATAATTCTTTATCATATCCAAGATTAACAACTGTATCTTCTGTCATTGTATCAATTGGATTCTCTTCTTTCAAGCTATCATTGATTCCATCAAGGAAACCAACCATAATTAATAATTCTACATCGTATTTCTCAGCTAATTCTTTAACTGTTCCCTTTACTACCTCATCAGGATTGGCAAGAATTTTCTCATAAATTCCTTTCTCTAATACAAAGTAGTTTGCCCAGAATCTATCACTTTCCTGTTTAGTTGTCTGTGATGAATAAGCAATTCCTCTCCAAGTCTCTAATAAAGTAAGCTGTTTTTGATCTTCCATTTTAATCCTCCATGTCGGAGCAGTTTTTTTCAAGAACAACTGTCATATATTCTGACAGTGATAAAAGAATCCGTGGCTCCGTCACGAATTCTTATAATGTAACATTATATCGCATATGCATATATTTTTCAAGTATAGGATAGTTTCTTCACAAAATTTTGACATAATTTCTGATATATAAATATCGGAATATTAATCAACGACATATTCTTTTTAGAATATTTTCAGAGTATCTGTTAATACTATAAATGTATTACTAAAGTATAATATAAAATACTTATCCTCCCCTTTTTTAACAGACAGTCTATACGGCTGTCTGTTTTTTATTCTATAGTAACTGTTGTGTTACATTATAATATGAAAGATGTATTTCCTATAAATTAAAAACCCTATCAGGCAGAATACACATCTCGCTGAGAGGTGTTTATAGCTTCGCTATCTGCTCGCACTCAAAGCAAAAGCTATGCTATTGCCAGACGTCAAGTGCAAAGGTACGTGAAACACACTTTCGTTATTGAAAATATAGGTGTTTTATCTTATAATACCTTATATGATTTAAATCAAGAATAGGAGATAGTGCTAAAATGTGCTGATGCACTTATTTTTCACATAGCTATTTGTTTCTGAGCGAAAGCAAATAGCTTTTATGGCAGATGAGAAATCGCCTGGGCGAATTTCTTATCGCCTCTTCTAGACAAGTTGCTCAGAAATGAGGATTAGTATGGACAAAGTTCTAAAAAAAATAAAACAAATTGCTGCAATTATTGCAATTATAATAATCTTATCGTTATATATTGTTACTCTGGTTTTAGCAATTATGAATAACTCATATACTCACAAATTCTTTTATGCATCGCTATATGCAACATTTTTTGTACCACTAATATTATATGTTTTCATATGGCTTGCAAATGTATTTAGAAGTTATAATCCAAACTTAAACAAAAATGTTTCTGATACCAACAAGCATAATAATATTGATTCTTCAAAAACATCTTCAAATAACAGTAAAAATACTACTAATAAAAACAGTAATTTTACAAACTTTGACAATTCAAAGATTTTAAAGAACATTAATTCGAAATCAGATTCAAAATCAGATAAGTAATTTGCTGGTTCCTAGTCTATCAGCTCCTGCATCTATCATAGCCTCAACGGTCTCTATATCACGTATGCCGCCTGAGGCTTTTACTTTTAATCTGTCTTTAACAACACCCTTCATTAATCTGACATCACTGACTGTTGCACCACCTGTACTAAAACCTGTGGAGGTCTTAACAAAATCCGCATTCGCATTTTCTGCGAGTTCACATGCCTTAACTTTCTCTTCATCGGTTAAGAGACAGGTTTCTATGATTACTTTGAGTGTTTTATCAACGCATTCATTTCTGACAGCTTTAATGTCATTAAGAACGTATTCGTAATCTTTATCCTTTAAAGCTCCCACATTTATTACCATATCGATTTCATCTGCACCATCTTCTATAGCTTTCTTAGTTTCAAATGCTTTAACCTCGCTGCTTACAGCACCAAGTGGAAATCCCACAACTGTACATACTTTTACATCTGTTCCTTTAAGTCTTTCTGCCACCATTTTAGTACGATACTGATTAACACAAACAGAGGCTAATCCTTTTTGGACCGCCTCTGTAATCACTCTGTCAACTTGTGTTATATCAGCATCGGGTTTCAATATGGTGTGGTCAAAATATTTTGCTATATTTTCCATATCTGCCTCCATGCCTAAATATTATCTGTAAATAATCTCGTGTCTTCCAGGACCATTTGATACCATCTTAACAGGTACTTCAAGTTCTTTTTCGATAAATTCAACATATTTTCTACAATTTTCAGGTAAATCTTCGTATTTCTTAATTCCACGAATCTCTGATTTCCAACCTGGTAATGTCTCATATACTGGTTTTGCCTTAGCAAGTTCAACTGTTGTAGGGAAATCTTTTGTTACCTTTCCATCAATTTCATAGCCTACGCATACTTTAATCTCATCTAAGTAACCTAATACGTCAATTACTGTAAGTGCTACCTGAGTCGCACCCTGAATCTTACAACCATATCTTGAAGCAACGCAGTCAAGCCAGCCCATACGTCTAGGTCTTCCTGTTGTAGCACCGAACTCGCCGCCATCTCCACCACGACGTCTTAATTCATCTGCTTCATCGCCAAATATTTCACTGACAAATTCACCTGCTCCAACGGCACTTGAATATGCTTTAACTACTGTTACAATATCTTTAATCTCATATGGTGGTATACCTGCTCCAATTGCACCATATGCTGCTAATGTAGATGATGATGTAACCATTGGGTAAATACCGAAATCAGGATCTTTTAATGAACCTAACTGTCCTTCTAATAAGATATTCTTGCCCTCTTTAATTGCATTATGAAGAAATGTTACTGTATCACATACAAATGGTTCAACCATATCTCTGTATTCTCTTAATGTAGCAAGTAATTCCTTTGGATCAATTGTTGGTTTGTGATACATATGCTCTAAAATAACATTTTTCTGTTCACATACTCTATTTACTTTTTCCTCAAGAACTTCATCATCAAATAATTCTGATACCTGAAAACCAATTTTGGCATATTTATCTGAATAGAATGGTGCAATACCTGATTTTGTTGAACCAAAGGATTTCTTTCCTAATCTTTCTTCTTCATATTCATCAAATAAAATATGATAAGGCATAAGTATCTGTGCTCTATTTGAAACTAAAATCTTAGGTCTTGGCACCCCTTTACTTACAAGTTCATTCACTTCTTTTACAAGATAAGGAATATTAAGTGCTACTCCGTTACCGATAATAGATGTTGTATGATTATAAAAAACACCTGATGGTAAAAGATGTAATGCAAATTTACCATAATCATTTATTATTGTATGGCCTGCGTTGCTTCCACCCTGAAATCTAACAATGATGTCGGAATTCTCAGCAAGCATATCTGTAATCTTACCTTTTCCTTCATCGCCCCAACAAGCTCCAACTATTGCTCTTACCATAGTTTCGTCCTCCTTGATATACGCACATGTTTTTAGTCAATTCAAATGTCTTGAATTATAAAAGTGCTATATTAACATTTTTCGTATATGTTTTGACACATATAACACATACTATGTTAATATAGCACATTTTTTGTCATAAGTAAATTCAATATTATCTATAAGTTTGTTTTATGCCTGTATATATTTATCACTAAATTCTTTAGGTGTCATAATTAATGGTTTGTCAATAATAATATCTTCAAAATCTCTATCTCCTGTAATTAAAATATCAATATCTTCTATTATAGCTGTATATAGTACGGGATAATCCTTTACATCACGAATAGAAAATAAATTTTCTTTCATATCATCGGGTGTATATACATATTCATAACTCATCATTAGTAATAATTTTTCTATAACCGGCTCTTTTTTAGGAAACTTTCTTCTTACTACACTCTTTAATTCTTCCACAACATATGAAGAAAGCACTAATTGATGTCTCAAAAAAATATAATTCATCATATTGTTTATTTTATCTCCCGGAAATAAAATTGCCGATATTAATACATTTGTATCCAACATAATCCTCATTTATCTTATCCCTCTTCTCTTAATTCCTTTATCATTCTCACTACATCATCATCATTCTTTAGTCCTAGTCGCTCTGCTTCTCCTTTAAATGCACTTTGTGCCTCATTTAATGCATCCATTGAAGAATTAAGAATATAAATTTTTCCCGCTTCTTCTACAAAAAGTACTTTATCTCCATTTTTTATTCCCAGTTTCTTCCTTATCTCTATTGGTATTGTTATCTGACCTTTTGATGTTACTTTTGCTAATTCCATATATACACCTCCTTTCACTTTGCGGTATATTCCTTACTTTCCTTACATTTATATTATATAATACTTTCACTTTGCTATCAATAACTTTATTATATTATGCCTGATTCGAATTACTATTAGTTACTTTGTTATTACTATTATTCTGTGTATTTCCCGTATTTCCCACATTTCCTGTATTGTTGGTATTGTCATTAGTTTCTGAATTCTTTCCCGGTCTGCCACCCTGCATACCACCTGGTTTTCCACCACCCATTCCTGATGATACATTTCCAACAGTTGTTGTTATATCAGAAACAGTGAATGTTCCCTCCTGTGTATCTCCTGCATATATGTTGTATGTTTCGCCCGATTTAAGTTTATCTGTTGAAAATACAAATGATTGGAAATTCTTAGCAGGTGTGTAAGTAAGCACTTCATTACCTGATGAATCCTTCACCGTAACTTTTGTTTCTCCATTATATGTCTTAGAAAATGCTGCATTTACAGAATACTGTGTTGAACCTGACGTTGGTGCTGTAGCCATTCCAATACTTCCTGTTGCAACTAATATACCTCCATTAATCTCACAGGTATCAGCATAATCTAAAGCTCCATCTCCGCCTGAAGTAGGACCGTCTACATAGATTTCGCCTCCATTTATAGTAATTGTACCATTAGAATCTATACCATCACCGCCTGCATTTACATGAACTATTCCACCATTTATAACAAGTTCGCTTCCATCACTTTCATTAAAGCCTCCCTGACCGCCACCTGGCATCATTCGACTATTGTTACCTAAGGTATTTTCACTGTTCTCATTTGCTGGCATTTCTGATCTGTTTCCTGCATTGGTATCCACTTCACCATTCTCATTCGCTGGCATTTCCGGTCTGTTTCCTGCATTGGTATCCACTTCACCATTCTCATTCGCTGGCATTTCCGGTCTGTTTCCTGCATTGGTACCCACTTCACCATTCTCATTCGCTGGCATTTCCGGTCTGTTTCCTACTTCCGGTGCATTTCCACTATCTAATGTAGTACTTGAACCACTTGATGCATTAATTCCGTCATCACTAGTTGTTATGTCAATATTTCCGTCATTTATGGTAATATATTTTGCTTCTAATCCCTCATCTGACTCACTTACCTTAATATCTCCATTATTAATAGTAAGTTCCGTATCTGCATGTACTCCGTCATCTTTGGAAGCTATATTCACTGTACCTGCATTTACTGTTATGCTATTATTTGAATGTATACCATCATCTTCACTGTCTATGGTATATTCGCCGTTTTCTATAGTAATATCTACGCCCGCTTTCATACCTTTTCTGCTATAGTCAGTAGAAGTGTCCGAATTACTTTGGCTATTCTCATTAGTTTCACCTGTTTCAATATTATACTTACCATCTTTTACATACAAACAGGTAACTGCCTGAATGCCATCCTTCTTAGCTTTTATAGTTATTTCGGGATTATAAAGATAAATATACCCTTTATTTTCTTCAACTTTAGTGGCTTTTATTCCATCTTCCTGCGATTCAATATTTATAACAGCTTCTTTCACAATAACTCCGTCTTTACCAATTATTGAATCACCGTTGGAAATGATATCAATATTTCCACTTATAATTTTAAGTAAATTTTTACTCTGTATTCCATGGTTATAATTAGCATTTATTGTAAGGCTTCCCAAGCCATTTATAACCAAATCATCTTTACTGAATATTGTTCCGTTTGGCTCATTATTGTTCTCATCATCTAATATGTAATTTTCACCATCAGATAAAGTATTTTCTGTTCCATCTACAAGAGTAACAATCGTTTTTTCAGCATTTTTAATATACAATGGTGTTGTAGTGCTATTGCTTATTTCCACACCATTAAATATAAGTCTTACATTTTCTTTATCATCACTATCAACAATGATGTTTCCAGCTGTTAGTGTTCCGGATAATAAATATGTACCAGCTTTCTGAATTGTAATCGTACTTCCATCAATATTAACATCCGATGATTTACAGCTTATATTATCTCCATTAAGAGTAATTGCAACCACTTCTGCCTCGTCATAATCATAGTCTAATTCATCAGCTGTGTAATCAGGGTCTATCTCAAATTTCGAAATATTACTTGTGTCTGTCTCATCTTCATCTAATGTTGATGTCTGGTTTGATACCTCCGAATTATTCTTTGATGAACTTTTGCTCTGACAACCACTTAATACAACGCTCAAGCTTAAAACACTTATACATATTATAGAAATTAATTTTTTTCTCATAACTATCTTCCTTTCATTTTGATTATGGATTAATAATAATCAATCCGTCTAATGAAATTTTGACAGTAATGTTAAAAGTATGTGAAAATTCTTAATATGTACAATTCAAATATATTATTTATTTTGCTCTTTTTTAGCCTTCAGGATTACCTCATCTGTTATTTTCATAATTGCATAAATAATTTCTACTGAAAAATATATTACCAGAACTGGCTTGTATGTCTTTCCATAATCTGATTTCAGGAAATATTCATCCTCATCTTTAACAGAAACATATATTTCTCTATTCTTATCATCTACACTTTCAACATACTCTCCTGCATTTATCCTGCTTAATCTGCTAAGGTCACTGCTTACCGTAAATACTGCAATCCAAGCCATAACACAAGTCCATTTTATAGTAAATCTGATAAATCTCTTTAAGTTTGAAACATTATTTTTTAAAAATTTACTTTCTTTATTATTCTTTACATTAAAACATTCTTTTGCTTCTCTATATGAACCTTTATCTCCTAATATTTTCAAATATTCACAAAAATTTTCATCTTTCTCAAATACTCGTTTTATATAAATATTTTTACGCTCTGTGCCTTTCTTACTTTGCACTTTCGCTGTTAATCTTACAGATTTCTTATTAATGACAACGTTGCTTATCTCTGAAAGTTTCTCCATTTTACCCATCGCAATAAAATCTTCGTATGTGACATCTTCAGCAACAGCCATTAAAACCACCTTAATGTTATTTACAATATAGAATAATCTCATTAATCTTCCACCTGTACTTCCTGTCGGATTAATAAGATACATTTTATCCTTTATCTTATACCAGAAGGTTGAGGCCCTGAGTCTGTATAATTCGCCCTTTTCGTCAATTATATATACCCGCATCATATTAAATATCCATAGCATCATGTTCACAGCCATAATGATTATTGACACGATTGCTGCCGAAAGCAGAAGAATTCTATATAAATCATATGAAATTTTTTGTATAAAACACGAAAAAAGAGACAAAAACAATGGTATAAACGGAAAAATACCTAAAAAGGTTATAAGGTATCTTCCAGCTCCCATAATGTTGTTTTTGCTCTGCTCAATAGCTGAATAAGTTAAAATTGTACTTGTTTCTTTTTTATTTTCCATTAATTAATTCTAACTAAACCTTTCGTTTTAATCTCCATTACACAGTTTTTTTTTATAAAAATAATATTTTCTTGTTCTATTTTTTCTTGTGCTATTTTTACTCTATTTCTTCAAAAGTGATTTTATTGATGGATAATATCTGAATATTGCTTTTGCAATAATTTCTTTCTTCTTAACTGTTCCCCAGACTCTTGAATCGCTTGATTCATCTCTGTTATCTCCCATCATAAAATATTCACCCTTTGGCACTTCGTATTCGGTTCTGCCTTCACTCTTCTCCCAACCATTTCTTACATAATCTTCTTCAAGTTTCTCACCATTTATGTAAACTGTATTATCTTCGATAACTATTTTATCACCTGGTAAACCGATAATTCTCTTGATATAAATAGTATTTTCCTTATCAGGTGCATTAAACATTACGATATCTCCACGTTTAGGATCACTAAACATATATGATAATCTGAAGCCAAGAACTTTATCATTAATATTTATCGTACTAATCATTGAACCTGATGGCACTTTTGCATTTACTATAACAAAATTACTTAAAATGTATGCTACAATAAATGCACCTGCAAAAATCATTATCCAACTGCAAAGTTCTCTAAACCATGATGTTTCTTCTTCATCATCTTTATTCTTTTTCTTAGATTTCTTCTGTTTATCGTCAATTTCTCTGGATTTTACGACTGTTTTAGTATTCTCTGCTGCTTCATTATTAATATTTTTTTCTGCATTTTCACTATCCGATGCGTTATCCCCATTAGTTTTCATTTCATCTAATATTTCATCATGATTATAATTCATTCTGCTACCCGCGTATTCTACGCTTACCCTTTCCTTGTATTAAGTAAATACTTGTCTGTAACCTTTCTACTTGCTTGCATTTATAATTTTATCAACTGCCATATCTACAAATGTATTGTCAGCCTCATCAAATCTACCCTCGTCTGCCAGTTTAGCAATTGCCGGAACAATTGGAAGCTTTCCTAATAATTCAACACCTATCTCTGATGCTATCTCATCTATTTTACTTTCTCCGAATACTGCTATCTTCTTACCACAATCAGGACATTCTATATAACTGTAATTCTCTACTATTCCCATAACCGGAATATCCATTTTCACAACCATATTATAAGCTTTCTTAACAATAAGTCTTACAAGGTCTTGTGGAGAAGTTACTATAATTGCACCATCTACCGGAATTGACTGAAATACTGTCAATGGTACATCTCCTGTTCCCGGTGGCATATCTATTAACAAATAATCTAATTCTCCCCAGTACACGTCACTCCAGAATTGTTTTACAACACTTGATATGACAGGTCCTCTCCAGATAACTGGCTCTTCCTCATCCTCTAATAGAAGATTAACTGACATCACCTTAATTCCAGAGCTTGTCTCTACAGGATATAAACCATTTCCATCTCCATTAGCTGTTTCATTTAACCCAAACATTTTAGGAATAGATGGTCCCGTAATATCTGCATCAAGAATTCCAACTTTATAGCCTTTCTTCTTAAGTTTAGCAGCTAATGAAGAAGTTACTAATGACTTACCTACGCCACCCTTTCCACTCATAACTGCTATAACTTTATTAATCTGGCTTCTACTGTTCATTGGTTCGTATTTCATTCTATTATTTGATGAACAGCCTGCACAACTTTCACTTGTACATTCTGAATTATTACATTGTCTGTCTGACATAGCTTACTTCCTCACTTTATAAACAAATCTTTCTACATAATACCATATTTTAATACAAATCACAATCTTCTTCAATAATATGAATCTCCAGAAAATCAAAATCTATGCTTTCAACAAAATTATCTGAATTAAATCTTGTCTTTGCTACTTTTTTAAATTCTGAAATATTCGACTCTAACCAGATTGGTTTACTCAAATCAAATTCCAAGCAAACTTCATCTAGTGCTGCAAATATCTTCTTTGTCCTTGTCATATTTATATCAGGATTTTCAACTACCATATCCTTAAGCATACGATTATCTTTATATATTTTAGCCCATAATCTAAACATTGTAATCCTCATTTCTAATCAGTTCTTTTGCGTCATTATAACATAAAACAATATTTATATACAAATTATTTAATTTTTATATTATTTCATCTTGTAGTTTCAAAAACCACATGATATAATATCCACATCTGTTAGGGTTAGTTGATAATTTTTCAGCCATACTTAATTTACATATGAGATTTGTGTCTGTGCGCACTCGACACATTTCATTATAATATACAGAAGTGTGCGCGGAAATGAGGAATATAATGAATTTTCAGATAATCAGCGACGGAGCATGTGATTTACTCCATGAATATACAACAGAACACAATATAACAATCGTTCCATTCTATGTAACCTTTGATGGCGAACATTATACCAAAGAAGGTGAAGGAATTGACCACGATGCTTTCTATCTCAAGATGATTAATGAACATGCCGTCCCTAAGTCATCGCTTCCTTCAGTACAGGATTATTTAGATAAATTCCAGCCATTTGTTGATGAAGGTATGCCAATAATCTGTATAACCATCACAACTAAATTCAGTGGTTCATATAACAGTGCGTGTACAGCTAAAAATTTAATTCTTGAATCTAATCCCGATGCTAAAATTGCAGTTATCGATTCGACACTCAATACAGCAAGTGAAGGGTTATTCGTAAATGAAGCCGTAAAATTAAGAGATAAAGGCATTTCTTTTGAGGATGCAGTTAACGAATTAGAAAATATAAAATCAACAGGAAGAATCTATTTTACGGTCGGTTCTTTAGAATATTTAGTCAAAAACGGACGTATCGGTAAACTTGCAGTTTTAGCCGGAGATAAACTCGGCATACGCCCTATAATTATTATGAAAGATGGCGATATCTCTCTTGGAGGAATATCCAGAAGCCGCAAGAAATCACTTCAAAGTGTATTAAATTCGATTTCATCATATTTCAAAGATCCTGCAATCAATATAGCAGATTATAACTTCTCCGTTGCATGTGGTTATGGAATTGAGGAAGCTAAAGAGTTTCAGGCTGAATTCGAAGAATTATTAGGTGTAAAATGTGACCCTGCAGTCAAGATACGAATTGGTACTACTATTGGTTGTCATACTGGCCCATATGCTCTTGGTGTTGGCCTTATTAAAAAATCATCTTTATAAATAATTCCTCTATAAAAATAGTTACCTTCTAAATAAAATATTTAACTTCCAATAAATAAAATAATTAAAGCTGATGTATTACAATTCATAAAATTGTTATACATCAGCTCTTTATTTTATATATTTTTATATATCAGATATTTTCGCATATTCTACTGCTTATATACCAGTTTGATTATAAATTACTTTTACATATATGCTGTAAGAAATCTATATGCACTCATATCAAATATCACTTCGCCCTGTTCTCTGACATAAGCTATTATCTTCTTGTTGTTGGTTAAATTTGATGAATACTCGATTGCAAGTCTGGTTATCGTCTTAAAATCATTAATGGATAATCTATACTTATCAATTACTAAGCAATACAAATCTTTATTCTTAAGATAATACAACTCGCTTCTGATGGATTTATTAATATTTACTGCTTTACAATAATCTACCAATCCCTGAATCGTTGGCATCGCAACCATAAGCTTAGGATAATCCAGCATATTTTGGTAGTCTCTTCCTACAGTAAAATTCTCTTCAACTAAGTCCTCTTTCTCATCATTAGCTTCTATCTCATCATTAGCTTCTATCTCATCTTCAAAATCTTCTATCATATCATCACCTTGCAGTTCACTATCTACCTCATTCTCGCTGATTATGTCTGCAACTGTTTCCTTGATGTTATTAATCATATCATCGTATCCACCATCTTCTTTCTCCGTGAAAGTAATGGCTATTGAGTTCTGGCTTATCGGCATTATCTGCATTGAAAGAAGTCCCTCTTTAGGTTCATATCCTACTTCCTGCTCTGCCCTTTCCACAACTTCATGTAAAAAATCATGTATTTTACTTTTATTCTTAAAGAAATCTTCTAAAACAATTCCAAATTCCTGCATATCTTCCTTAGATACTATGCATCTTACCGTATCTTCATCAATTCTTCGAAATTTCATAATACCACCTACTTTCTGTGAAATTTCTGATTCATACTCGTCTTTCCTCAATTTTCTACCTTTTGTTTAGAATATAATATCATATATTACTCAATTATGACAGATATTTTTTATCAAAAAAATATAAAATTTTTATTTCATTTTTCGACATAATTATTTCAAAAAGCCATTTACAATTTCTGCTTCTGCCTCTTCTTCAGTAAGACCAAGTGTCATAAGTTTTATAATCTGCTCGCCTGCAATCTTACCAATGGCAGCTTCATGAATCAGTTGTGCCTCTAAATTATTTGCAGTAATTTCAGGTATAGCACTTATCTTAGCATTATCCATTATTATCGCATCACACTCTGAATGTCCGGCACACATATTATTTCCATTAATTTTAGAAACAAATAACTGTTTTGAATCTTCTTTTGCAACAGCTCTTGAGATTACATTTGTACTTGAATTCTTACCATTAAGATTTACTTCAAACTCTGATTTCGCATACTGTTTACCATGAGTCATAAGTTTCTCTTTAATGATAAGTGTTGCATTGTCACCTAATTCAGCTTTAGTTATTCTGTCTGTAGAATCAATTCCCTTTATCTGGACAGTTTCCATCTCCATATATCCACCATTAGCTATATGAACTATAGTTGTTGGATTCATTACATTTTCACCTGAACCGTCACCTGCTCCATAATGTTTCTCAACATATTTAAGTTTAGAATTCTCACCAACATAGAATGTATGAATTCCATCATGCTGTGACTTTTTCTCTCCACCATTATGTATTCCACAACCTGCAATTATCGTTACGTCGCAATTTTCTCCAATATAGAAATCATTGTATACTAAATCAGTAAGTCCTGTCTGGCTTAAAACAACCGGAATATGCACACTTTCATTCTTCGTATTAGGTTTAATTATAATGTCTATTCCTGGTTTATCTGTTTTAGTAACTATATCAATGTTAGCTGTTGTATTCCTTCCTGCAAGCTGTCCGTTTGCTCTTATATTATATGCTCCCTCCGGTACTCCATGAAGATCAGCAATTTCTTCAAGTAATCCCATTTGTATTCTATCTATTTTATTCTTGTTATCCACAATATTCTCCATTTCTGAGCATCTTATCGCGAAGAGGCGATGAGAAATTCGCGCAGGCGATTTCTCATCTGCCATAAATGCTATTTGTTTTCGCTCTTAAACAAATAGCTGTGTAAAAAATAAGTGTATCAGCATTATTTTTCACACTATTCTCCATTTCTGATTGATATATATTTTATTTATAAAATTTACAACTACCTGTTCCGTCTAATAATTCAGGTAAAATATCTTCTTTCTTACCCTGTGCCTGTATCTCACCATTTGCAAGGACTAATATCTCATCAGCAATATTAAGTATTCTTTCCTGATGTGAAATAATTATTATGGAAGCATCTTTCTCGTTGTGCATTTTCTCAAATACATCTATCAGATTTTTAAAACTCCATAAGTCAATTCCTGCTTCCGGCTCATCAAACACACTTAATTTAGTACCTCTGGCAATAATTGTAGCTATCTCAATTCTCTTTAACTCTCCGCCAGAAAGACTTCCATCAACATCTCTGTTAATATAATCTCTGGCACACAGTCCGACTTCTGACAAATAATCACATGCGCTTGACACTGATAATGTATTACCTGATGCTAATTTAATCAAATCCTTAACTTTAATTCCTTTGAATTTAACAGGCTGCTGAAATGCAAAACTTATTCCTGCTTTTGCTCTGTCAGTAATACTCATATCTGTTATATCCTGACCATCGAAAATTATCTGTCCTTCTGTCGGCTTGTAAATACCTGCAATTATTTTTGCCAATGTAGATTTACCACCACCATTAGGTCCTGTAATTGCAACAAATTTCTTATCATCTATCTTAACACTAACATTTTTAAGTATACCTTTTTCTCCATCTCCCTGTGGCACGTCAAATGATATATTCTTTAGTTCTAACATATATAAATTCCTTTCCTGATTATACACTTAACAATTACATGCCATATTGTAACACAATTTAATCAAATTGCACAGTATACACATCATATGATTTTAGTTATATTTTCTCATATTCTTCTCAGACTTTTTCTTTCTTGCCACTATCATTCCACCAATTTTACCTGATTCCTTAGCAGACAATCCTTTCCAGCCCAGTTCTTTAACCTTGTCTAATAATCCTAACTCCTCAGCTATCTCATATTTTAATTTATCATTTTCAGACAGATTATCATAATTACCCATACTATACCTCATTTCTGCAACATTTTATTCTAATTATATTATGTTTAATTACAATACACTTATTCATTAAAATAAAAAACGCAATCTAAATCATTTACACATATTACAATGCAAAATCAATTAGATTACGTTTTATGTTAGAACACGCTATTCTTTAAAATATTATATTCTTATTATCAGCTGCATCATCATTGCTAACTACATTTGTTTCATCTGTAACTTTAACTTCTTTTTTTACATTTGCATCTGTATTAGCTGAATTCTTCTCTGATGAATTAATATCTTTACCCATAAATGTCGGTAATTCCATCCCTGCCTGTTTAAATAATTCATTCATTGGTGGAATTGATTTCATCATTCCTGAAAGAAAATTGGCAGTTGTTGGTGTTCCATCACCATTGCCATTCATAGAATCCCATACTGTAACCTTATCAATTTTAATATTCTTAATAGCATCAACCTGTATCTGCATAAGTTCCTGAAGTTTGTCTGCAACAATAAACTTAACTGCTGCATCTGCATCTCCACCTGCCGCATCAACTAACTGTTTCATACCTGCTGCCTGCTTAGATAACATTTCCTGAACACCTTTTGCCTGTGCTTCCATCTTAGCATAGATGGCATCAGCTTCACCTCGAGCCTTTCTTCTTGCAACTTCTGCTTCAGCTTCTGCTGCAATCTCTGCCTGCTCTTTAGCAATCTGTGCTTTAATAATGATATCTGCCTGCTGTGTTGCTCTCTCAAGTTCTGCACGAGTCTGCTCTGCTTCTTTCTGAGCTACATATGCCTCTTCTTTAGCCTTTGCTGCCTGAACCTGTTCTGCTGCTGTTGCTATCTTTAATGCTTCAGCTTCCTTTTCTCTTCTTGCTGCCTCTGATAAAGCTACCTCTATCTTAGCTTCGTTTTCACCCTTAATAGCTGCTGCATCTGCCGCTGCTACCTGAATACGCTGTTCTCTTCTTGCATTAGCCTGACCGATTTCACCATCTTTATCCTTTTCAGCAACGCTCTTCTTAGCATCATTTATAGCCTTAGCTGCTGCTTCCTTACCTAATGCCTCTATGTAACCTGATTCATCATTAATATCTGTTACGTTAACGTTTATAAGTCTTAAACCTATTTTCTTTAATTCAATTTCCACATTGTTTGAAACTGATATTAAGAATTTATCTCTGTCAGAGTTAATCTCCTCTATCTCCATTGTAGCAATAACTAAACGTAACTGACCAAGAATTATATCCTTAGCTAATTCCTGTATCTCGTTCATCTTAAGGCCTAAAAGTCTCTCTGCTGCATTCTGCATAATTCCCGGTTCAGTTGAAATTCCAACTGTAAATCTTGATGGAACATCTACTCTGATGTTCTGTTTAGATAATGCATTTCTCAAATCAACATTAATGGAAATTGGTGTTAAATCCATATACTGATATGACTGGATAATTGGTACTATAAATGCAGCACCACCATGAATACATTTTGCTGATCTGGCCTGACCATTCTTGTCTGCACCTACTTTACCATAGATAACTAATACCTTATCTGATGGACACTTACGATACCTTGAAAGAATTGCCACTATTAACATAATAATAACAACTGTTGCAACTCCTACGGCAATAATAAATTCGTAACCCATACTTTTTCCTCCTGAAATCTGTATTTGTCTGCACATAACTTTCTTGATTTTTATTTTCAGATTATTAATAGTTTCATTAAACGATGTAGTTGGCAAAAGCCACCGAATTACATTCATTTACTAAACAATCCTTTATCGTATGTGCTATTTAAAATATATGTAAAAAGTTAAGTAGACATTTTATAATAAATGTCAGACTTCCTTTTCTACCAGAACCACATCATTAATTATATCAATGATTCTAACTGTCTCGCCTGTTGATATAATGGTATCACACTCTGTTATGGCATTAAGTTCTACCATTCGCTCTGATACCATAACATTTACTTTGCCCTGACCGCTCTTAGCTGGTGGTATAGGAAGATAAACCGTTGCATTAACTCCTAAGGTGTCTCTTATATCAAAAGTACCATCCTGCGCTAATCTATATGAATATTTTATAATTACTGCCACAACAAACATTAAGATAAAACCAAGTACAAAACCTATCAGAATCGCAGGTCCCGGTTGCATATCGTTCGCTATCCCTGCTATCGATGCCCAGGAAAACATACAGAAGAAGCCAATAATTCCCTGCATGGTAAATAATCTGAATGATTCAAGATTATCGCCTGCATCATGATGTGTACTTGCATCATCTGCTGAGATATGACTATAATCAAGTTCTCCATGATTCAAATCAGTTCCATGAACTCCTGATATGTCATGTCCACAACCTGCTCCATGTATTCCCGATATGTCATGGTCTAATCCTATTCCATGCATTCCTGACATATCATGATCTAATCCTATTCCATGCATTCCTGATACATCGTGGTCTAATCCTATTCCATGCATTCCTGATACATCGTGGTCTAATCCTATTCCATGCATTCCCGATACGTCATGGTCAAAATCAATTCCCGAAGTATCACTCGTATCCATTCCATGTCCATGACTTCCGAATATGATAAATAACGCCTGCATTACAAATATAATCGTAGATGGAACAGCAATACAATATAAAACTTTTTCAATTGTCATAAGTGATTCCCACCAAACTGCCATAACATTTCCTCCTGAACCATATATTGCTTAATAGGTGTTCATAAAACTGGATTAATATATCATAAATAAATATATATTTAATTTATATGCACAATTATGTCACGTAAATAAGATTTACATTGATTATAACATAGCAACTAAATTTGTCAATTATTTTTACGCAAAATGTGTTGAAAAATATCTAAATATCTGTTATTATCTGATTATGTAAATAATATTTACCTTTATCGTGTAGAAGGAGATATATATATGGATTCTATTGAACTTGGTAAACGTATTCGTGAAGCAAGGCTCTCTAAAAAAATGACTCAGAGCGAGGTTGTCGGTACATTTATTACAAGAAATATGCTAAGCCAGATTGAAAGCGGAACTGCCACGCCATCATTTAAAACGCTTGAATATTTGTCGAGTGTTCTAGACATACCAGTTAACCAGCTTATACCCGAACCTGAACAGAATACAGTTACACACTTAACCGATGATGAACAATATTTAAACGGAAAGCAATATTTACTTAAACATAATTATTCTCTTGCAATAACTACATTTGAAAATCTTCTAATAGAGGGTAATCCTTTATATGATGAGATATCTGCCCTGCTTGCCAAGGCGTATTACGAAGAAGCTAAGGCATTATCAGGCTCTAAGGGTAGTAATCCACAGGTACTCATCTCTTATTTAAAGAAAGCGGTACAGCTTTCATCAAAAGGACTATTTTCTAACCGCGAGCTTAAGACTTCTTCTCTTATCCTCCTTGACAGTCTGTTAGAAGAACAATATAATGAAAAATTATAAGAATTTATTTTATATAAGGAATGGAGATTATTATGGCTAGTGGAATTTCAACAGATACTAATTTTGATGTAACTAATATAATAGAAGATACTAAAAAAGTCGTTTTAGAATTATTAGAAGTAGCTAACTTAGAAGGAGGCGACATCCTTGTAGTCGGCTGTTCTTCAAGCGAGGTGGCAAGTCACCAGATAGGTTCATTTTCAAGTAAAGATATCGGTGCTGCCATATTTAATACTATATATGAGATAACGAATGAAAAGGGATTATATCTTGCAACCCAATGTTGCGAGCATCTTAACAGAGCACTTATTGTAGAAAAAGAATGTGCGAAAGCATATAATCTTCCTATAGTAAATGTAGTACCACAATTAAAAGCAGGCGGTTCATTTTCCACTGCTGCATATGCCGGTTTCAAAAATGCAGTTGCAGTAGAAAATATCCAGGCTCATGCCGGAATTGATATCGGTGATACATTAATAGGTATGCATCTCAGACCTGTAGCAGTTCCCGTAAGAACTGAGCAAAAGACAATCGGTAATGCTCATATCGTATGTGCAAGAACAAGATATAAATATATTGGCGGCGAACGTGCTACTTACAATAAACAATAATTAAGCTATATAAATAACGTGTTGATAACAGGAATTAGTTATCAACACGTTTTGTTCTATAAATCAGTATTATATTTAAGTTATTTTTTTAATCTATACTCAATTGTTCCAACATTTCCCTTATCACACTTTACATTGGCAATTGCCCCATTTATCATTGTCATTCTCGGTCCACGATGTCCGAAATCACAGTCAAATATCACCGGAACATCAAGCTTTCCAAGTGCATACATAACAGCCTCTTCATAATCCGTTCCCGTAAAATCTTTATAAAATAATGGTCGTCCAAACATAAAGCCTTTTGTATATTTAAACCAGCCTATTTCCTTTAATTTCCATAAGAACATCATAATATTTTCACCACTTATGTCAAACGACTCTAGATACCATATTATTCCATCTTCTTTGTATTTCTCTATAAATTCCTGTGTTCCATCATACTGTGTTCCCTGAAGAAATAATAATACATCAAGACAACCTCCAATAAATCTACCACTCATTTCTATGCTGTCACTCTTCTTTGCAGTCCTCTTATCTATCTTCCATTCTACTTTCGTGTCACACTCATATCCCTCTAAACCTGTTATCCTGTCCGTCAGTTCGTGCTGATATTTATCATAAGAAGTCTGGATAATATTTTTGCCCTCCAGAATAGCCAAATTATCATTAACACTTTTATGCCAGTCATTCATTCCAAATTCCCCAAAATTACTGCCATAAATCGTTGCAACATCATATTTCGTTGTCAATGTATGGACAAGTCCCGTATTATCTGAATATCCCTGAAACCACTTTGGATTACTTACAAATTTTTCGTAATCCACATATTCAAGCATTTCATTTAAGAAGTTTCCACCCTTTGCAGCAATTATTCCACTTACTCTGTCATTAGATAAAAGTCCATTAAATTCTTCGCCTCTTACACTGCCTAAACTGCTTCTTCCCTGTGAATCGGCCTTAAATACATTATCCGTAAATATAACGTCATAGCCCTTTTCCTGCAATTTCATCTTAGCATTTTCAAATCTCTTTATATCAAGTTCATCATCAACTCCATCTGAAGTCGCTGTTACACCTATAATGTCACCTTTTTTTATAAATTTTGGATAAATCATATCTTTGTTCCTTTCTCACGTCTCAATTTCACCCGACAATTCAACCGAGTACAATATCTTCTCTTTCACTTTCATTCCTGTTATCTGTTCCACCGCCTGTTTATATAACTCAAGCTGCACGTAATAATGGTCTTTTAATTCTTGCAGTTTCTTTACCCTGTCGGTTTTATAATCAGCAATTACGACATTTCCATCTTCTATAAAGTAAACGTCAATAATACCCTGAATTAAAATAGTATCGCCATCTCCAGCTTTACTAATATCTTCCGGTTTTAGAAATATCTTTTCTTCTCTGACTTTTCTGGCAATTTCCTTGAATTCTTCGACTTTTGCCTCCGAGATTCCCATAACAAACTGTGCCTCTCTATATAGTTCACCTCGCAGATATGCTGCTTTCATACGTCTGCCAAGTGAAGAACCTGCGAATTTAATTATATCATCAACGTTTATGGCATTTTTCTCTTCTTCTGATAACCTGCCTGATTTTCTGATATTTTCAAGCATTTTCTCAATATTTTCCCTTGTAGGCTCTATATTAAAATCAAAAAGTTCAAATACAGTATGGTATGCCGTACCTCTTGCTGCACCTGTAAGTTTACTGCCTTTATCTATGAATTCAGGTACAACTGCACTTCTATTCTCACTTATTTCATCAAGTGATTTGAAGAGATTTTCTGCGCTTAAGCTTTCCTCTGTATCGTCTGCTTCTGCCTCGTAGCTTATTTTCTTAATCTCAGAAACGCTCATCTTCGCATTACTTTTAACTTCTTTCTCATATAAATATTTATAATTAATCTTCTTTTCTAATTCATCTCTTATGGTTTCTGAAAATACCTGCTCGGTAGGAAGATTCATCAAAGCCTCTGCGTTAACTTTTTCGTTGGCTTTATCTTTAATAATATTTTCAAAGATATTTCTGACTTCGACATATCTTACACTCACATTACTCTTTATGTTGAATTGTGGATTATTCATTGGAAGAGAATATTGCAGGTAATTTTTATAAATATCCGCAAATGCAATATTTCTCCCAAGTCCATATGATATCATATCCAAAAAGCTATTGAACTTAGCCACTACTCCATATCCCAGATACTCTTCTTTTTTCATCTTCTTAGCTGTCATCTTCTTAAGTTTGCTGTCATCAATCTTGCCGGCAGTAAATATTAATTTTTCTTTTGCTCTTGTACACGCAACATAGAAAAGACGAATTTCTTCTTCTATACAATCCAGCTGTATTCTTGTATTTATAGCTGTACGCATAATATTTTTTGTTTTAATTCGTGTATCTTCATCAATATATTCCATTCCTATTCCCATATCTGAATGTATTACCGATTTCATTCTGCTATCCATTAAATTGAACTTCTTTTGCATATTTGCAATGAATACAATTGGAAATTCCAGACCTTTACTCTTATGAATTGTCATAATTCGAACTGCATTATCGTTCTCTGAAATTATCGATGCTTCACCCATATCTATTTCATACTTATTCATTTTCTCAATATATCTGATAAAATTAAACAATCCTTTATAACTTCCACTTTCATATGTTGCCGCTTTCTCTTTTAACATATCTACATTAGCTTTTCTTCTTTCACCGGCAGGCATTGCCTTTACAAAATTATAATATCCGGTTCTTTCTAACATTTCACATAATAAATCGTATATAGACATATAAGTGATTTTCACTCGGAAATCATTAAGCATATCATTGAAATATTTTAATTTATCATACAATTCCGCCTTATACCATTCAGATTTTTCTAAAATCTTTTCATCTAAATAATTACATATATTTTCATAAAGATGCTTACCATTACCTCCACTAAGTCTTATAACAGCAAGCTCTTCATCATTTATACCTACAATTGGTGACTTTAATATTGCTGCTAACGGAATATCCTGTAATGGATTATCAATTATTTTAAGGTAATTTAATATCGTTTTTATCTCAGTGGTTTTAAAATATCCTGACTTAGATTCTAAATAACATGGAATTCCTGAACTCATAAGTTCATTATTGATAACTTCAGCAATTCCTGATGTACTTCTAAGTAAGATTACTATGTCAGAATATCTCGCAGGTCGGTATTGGGAGGTAACTTTATCGAAAACTATCATTCCTGTATCAGGATTAACAAGTTCTTCTATTCTTGCCGCTATTACTTTAGCTTCTAATTCATTGACCGTAGTAGGTATATCATCATCAGTCATACTTTCGCTATCAGTATCACTATTATATGATGACATATTTTCATACATTTCATCAACATCATCACTTATAAGAAATAATTCTGATTTATCATCTATCCTGTCTACATAATTCTTATCTTCACATTCACTAAATAATGCACCATAATTCAGCCGGTTTTCTTCGTCATAATTAATTCCACCTAACGACTCATTCATTATCTGCCTGAAAAAGAAGTTAGTACTTGTAAGTACACCTTCCCTGCTCCTGAAGTTCCTATCGAGAACTATCTTATAATTATTTGATTCTTTATTTTTACTATCATAGGTATTATATTTTTCAATAAATATATTAGGATTAGCCCCTCTGAAACCATAGATGCTCTGCTTTACATCACCAACCATAAATCTGTTATACACACCAAATCTCTCTTTGGATATACTTGAAAGAATTGTTTCCTGGACTATATTACTATCCTGATATTCATCAACCATAATTTCATCAAAACTCTGTGCAAGTTCGTCCGCTACAGCTGTTGGAATAACATTATCTCCTTCTTTTTTCACAAGTATATCAATTGCATAATGCTCAAAATCATTAAAGTCAATAACGTTTTTGTCACGTTTTTTCTCATTGAATTTACGAATAAATGACTTAGTAAGCCTCACATATATTTCAATTACCTTTTTACACTTTTTCATTTCTTCTAAAGCCTCTGACAGACTCTGGAAATAATATTTTTCTCTAATCTTCTTTAAAGTATCTTTTACTTCTTTTCTACGCTCCTGAACCATTTCTTTAAGTTCTGGTTCACATACATCTGCTCCACATCTTGGAAGTGTTTCAAATGTATAATTTAGTCGCACTCTTCTTACATCAAAATCCTCTTTCTCCATAATATTATGTATATCTTGTTTTTCTAATGACAATGTATGTTCATATATATATGGGCCTCCGTTTTTACATACTTTCAGCATTTCATCATATATTTCATCTATTTCACGTAACAGACCATTTGTATATGTTGTAATTAATTTTATATATTCACTATTTGCTAACTCTTCTACACTATTGCAATTATATCTGGCAATGCAATCATCTAACCACTCATCAGGCCATGGATAGTCTATAGCTTTTTTATAAAGTGATAATATCATCTTTTCTAAATATTCATCACTGTTTTTTGTCTCAAACTGGGCAACAAAATCTCTGAATTCTTCACTGTCTTCTTCATAGAATTCTTCTAATACCTCTTTGGCTACATCCGAACGCATTAATGCCATTTCACCCTCATCTGCAACTTTAACGCTTGGATCTAAATCCACCTCATTAAAATGTTCCTTAACAAGTCCAAGACAAAAACTGTGTATCGTTGTAATGTTAGCATTATTAATAAATGTCTGTTGTCTTTGTAAATGTACATTGTCCGGCTGTTTAGCAAGTTCATTTTCAATTGCTCTTAGAACTCTCTCTCTCATCTCGGCAGCCGCTGCGTTTGTAAATGTAACTACAAGTAACCGCTCTATATCAATCGGATTCTTTGTATCCATTATTCTTTTGATTATTCTTTCAACTAATACAGCTGTCTTACCAGAACCTGCTGCCGCTGAAACTAATATATTTCTATCCCTTGTATCTATTACTTTCTGCTGTTCATTAGTCCATTTCGCCATCTTTTACACCTCCTTCTGTATCTTCGTTTTCTAAATGCACTTCACGTCTTAGCATTTTCCAGACTTCTTCGTCTTTCTTTTTTATTAATTTACGATATTCATATCCACTGATTTTACCGTCAAATCCACATATATCATTATATTCGCAATAAGCACATGGTGTTTTTCCATTAGACATTCCGCTACCCGGACTTATTTTAATATATGGATTAACATCTATACATCCATCAATTATCTGATGTCCTAATTCACCGATTTTATTATGAACAAATGTCATTAACTTTTCCATGTCATATGATGTAAGAACTGACGATTTTGAACTAAATCCACCTTTTTTATTATATCCCACAGGAATATATAATGATTCTCCACCTTTTTCTATATAATTTTCAATATCTCTATCCAATGATTTTAAAATAGTTTTATTATTAATGAAGCCATTCACTTTCTGGCTATCTAATACCATACTCTGGGCACATTTTTGTATTCTTTCTTCCTTCTCTTCACTTTTTGCCTTTATTACATCTGGAATGTTTAATATCTTATCTCTGTCAATTACCGGATTATCTATATTATAATAGAACAAAGCTGCCGGAACTATATTTTTACCCGGATATTTCTTCTTTGCAAATTCTATTGCAGCCTCCATATATAAAACTAATTGTAATTGCAAACCATTGTATATATCATTGATTTCTAATTTCTTATTACCTGATTTATAATCCACAATCTTTATATATACAGAATCGCCATCATTATAATAGTCTACTCGGTCAATTATACCTTTAATGTCCATTGTCGTTCCATCTTCATATTCATATTTCATTGCATCTGCACCATATTTAGATGAAAATCTAAGTTCAAAATCCTCTGGTATAAAATCTCCAGCCATAACCTGCTTTTGTAATATCCATGCAGTTTTTTCAGCCATTTTTCTGATTCTGTTAACTATAAATCTGTTTCTGGC
The DNA here is from genome assembly GCF_025567085.1 of Bovifimicola ammoniilytica. NCBI lineage: Bacteria > Bacillati > Bacillota > Clostridia > Eubacteriales > Bovifimicola > Bovifimicola ammoniilytica. The sequence continues at coordinate 233,675 of NZ_JAOQJN010000003.1, forward strand.
GCTATCCTCAAATACTCCGGTCCCATTTTTCTTAACTGCTTCATCAACACTTTCGTTAATAAGCTCATTTCTTCGGTTATCATCAATATCTTTCCACGACAGTTTCTCATCTCTTATTTTCTTTGAAAATAATTCTATTGTACTATGGTAAATACTTCCTATATCTGCACTATTTACTTCGAATTCACGTCTTGGCTGCAGATTTAGTCCATAATTCATAAAATGCTCATATGCACAGGCTGCAAATTTCTCGAGCCTTGATACAGAATTCGTTAATTTCTCACCATATATACATTTCGCAATTGCCTTATCTAATTTCGTTGGAGAGCTTTCATAAATTGCCGCTCTTACCAGTTCTTCCGGTTTTACATCATATCTTTCGCAAATTGAATATAATTCCCTGAAAAATGCTTCATCTTCATTATCATATTCTTCTCTTAGATACCCACCAATTAATTCCGCAAGATATGATTTAGCTGACTTTATATTTGTGATTTTATCTGCAATATTACTACATTTTATATTATCTTCATCATATATTTTTATGCCTTTAAACATATGCATTATTGTATTAATCAGATATGACGGTCTTTCTGACTTGCCATCTCCATTTGTTTTCTTAAATGATATATAAAGTTTTTCACTCATTTTCGTAAGCATCAGGTATAAATAATATTTCTGTATAAATACATTCTCCCTTGCACCTGGTGATAATTCGATATCATTTTCTTCAAGGAAACTGCGTTCTCCCTGCGTAAGCACTCCACCTTTTACCTCGCTCTTCGGAATTAAGCCGTCATTTACGCCTAGGAAGAACAATGCCTTAACATTATTTAATCTTGTTCTCTCTATATCTCCGACTACGACTCTGTCTAAGGTTGTTGGAATTATTCCGACTTTGATATCCTCAAAGCCTGAATCTAAGATAGCGGCTAATTCTTTGGCGTTAACCATTTCATCACCAATTAAGAATACTGTTTTATCGAAAAGTTTCATTACTTTTTCATATGTCTGGGCATACTCTTTAGCCATCGAAAGATTATTATTTTCTCTAAAATATCTCTCCATGGCTGCTAATTTACCGTCCATATTAAGTCTTACCACAAATTCATAAAGTGCTGTAACCGCTTCTCTTACCGTAATTCTGGTGTTCTTCTTAAATGCCTTATATAAATTATCTGTATCATCTATGAATTTCTGTCTTGCTATGTTAATATCTTCGTCAATCTCTTCATTTGCACTCACAAATTCATTAGAATATCTCTTATACCCTCTTATTCCATAACGAATTACATAATTCTCTAGTTTATCTATCTCTTTTCGCTCTAATGATGACATACCGCATTTAAGAAGTCGGAATACTGACTCATATGAATATCCCTCTGAAATGATTTCTAAAACTGCTCTCAGACTTTCCACCATTGGATTGGCAATCACACTTCTTTTATAATCAATAAAGCAAGGAACATCATGTTTTTGGAACACTTCTGTTATTACTCTGTGGTATGTAGAAATATCCGCAGTAACCACAGCTATATCCTTATATCTATAGCCTTTTGTATTAACTAATTCTTTAATATTATATGCCACATAATCTGCTTCCGTTTCTGCATTTGCACAGACATGAACACTTATACGTTCACTATCCTTAACCTCAAATGGCTTCTTGCCATATAAGAATATATTTTCTTCTAAATATCTGAACTCACTACATTCTTTAAACCTGTAATTCTCTTTAAGTATAATGTCGCTATATATTTCAACATTTTCATCACTGGCAATTCTCTTTAATTTATTGACTGTCTTAACAGTAATTCCAAATGTATCTAATCCGTCACCAGCTTTTGCATAATCGATTTCATCAGCATCTCTTACTGTAAGTGCAACATTTATGTCACCGGCATATTTTAATAACATTCTTATAACTTCGTACTGGACAGGCGAGAAACCTGTATATTCATCAAATGTTATATAGCTGTTTTTAACTATTTCAGATTCAGGAATAAGTTCGCATACTCTTCTAAGTATCTCTTCATTCATTATGAATTTATCTTCAAGATATTTCTTTAATTCTACCATTATAAGTCTTATATCCTCAAGTTTTGCATATAATAATGGCTTCTTAGTGCTTTTAACAAGCATCTCATCTAGTTCTTTCTCGCCTATTCCATATTGGTAAAGTTCTGACACAAGTGATTTCATTTCATCAATGAAACCTGACATCTTCACTTTTGAACCGAATACCGTAAGCCTGTTCTTGTTTTCTTCTATTATCTTCCTGATAATAAGACATTTTCCGGTATCATCTAACACTTCTAGTGTATTCATTCCTGCCTCATCGAATATTCTCTTAGCAAGTCTGTCAAAACTTAAAATATCTATATCCATTGTTCCATGTCCCGGTGACAATTCTACTATGATTTTCTGTGTCTCCATAGTAAACTGTTCCGGCACAACAGCTAAATATTTTCTATCTTTATCTATACTGCTTTTCTGCAGCATATCATTGTAAATTTTCGTAGTTTTACCTGTTCCACTACTTCCTAAAATAAGTTGTAATCCCATAAGTTCTCCTATTTATAATATCTGCCTATCATTACTGCCGCTGTTCCTGTCAGATTTCGCTTCGCTCTCTCTGACTGATGGGCTTTCGCCCTATCACATTCCGTTATGTCATTTTAGCTCGCGAATTCGTGCTTTCGCACTTTTTCACTTGCTTCGCAAGTGATTCGCTCGCTAATGGCGTAAGAAAAACAAATGTCTGCTTCGCAGCCGCTTGTTTTTCTCACTATCTCTACTTTCGCTGTGCCTGTCAGATTTCGCTTCGCTCTCTCTGACTGACGGGCTCTCGCCCTATCACCTCATAAAAATATAAATTATATTCTGCAAGCAGATATATTTTATATTTTTATGAGGTGGCACAGCTCAATGCTAAATCATATTATAACATATTTCTGGTATATTATCATAGGTTTGATAATATATTAGAATATAATTTATTCGGGAGAAATAATATATGAGTAACAATCCTCACATTGTCGTTTTTAAATTAAAAGAACTAATATATACAGGCATTTTTGTTGTACTTGGTATTCTTCTGATTGTTCTATTTATTAATATGTTTAAATCGGATAAGAAGAAGCCATCTGCATCTTCAGGCGAAGTAAATGCTGCTAACAATGATGTTTCTAAAAGAGAAAGTAATTCTTCTGAATTAACGGATAGTGCAAATGCCACCAAAAATCAGGACACTCAAGGTAATACTGATTTAGCTAATTCTACTAACATTTCCGGTTCATCTGAAACGCAAAATACTTCTGATAATTCTAACTCTAAAAATACTGCATCTGATAGTGAAACTACTTATAATCCCGGTGTGTATACATCTTCACTTATGCTTAACAACAGTTCTTTAGAAATTGAAGTATGTGTGGACTCGCACCGAATCAATTCGATATCTGTGAAAAATATGGACGAAGCAATTACTACTATGTATCCGCTTATGAAGAATTCGATTAACGATTTATCTAACCAGATTATTAATTCACAGTCACTTGAAAATATAACCTATACAGACGATTGCAAATATACATATATGATTCTCTTAGATGCTATTAGTACAACACTTGATAAGGCACGTAAATAAGGCTGAAAAGGGCAAAATATTTTATACGCATTTAAAATTTAAAGACCAATCAGAATTTCTCTAATTGGTCTTTAATCTACAAGTTACCTTGTAGTGTGTCCTGATATGTTACGCATCACAATGATAGGCTCATCAGGAACTATACTCTTATTTTATGTATTATTTTCACTATTTATTCCTAATATTTGCTTCCAATCATTAGGAAAACCATAAAAGTCTAATCTTACAAAAGGATATTTCTTTTCTAAATTAATAAGCCTTAACATAAATGTTTCCCAAACATTTTTATCTGCTATCATTTTCTTTATAACAATGATGTATGCAAATAATTGTTTATTTGCTTTATTTGTTGAAATTCCTCTCGTTTCAAATATTTGCTTATCATCTTTCCCTAATCTTAGTGCAAATGGAAGTTTTCTATTAAATAACCTTCCACGATGCGCACATATATTTCTTAAAATTGTACACCCCTGTAACCAATTACCAATATATTTATCATTTATTTTTCCATAATTATTTCTGCAAATCTCTTTTCTTACTTCCAACGTCAAATTTTTAAATAGTCTTGATAATGTACCTAATGTCAATAATTCAACTAATACCCAAATAGGAAATTTTCCATCATACATCTCATAATGATGTTTTACAAAAACCTCTTTATTACCATATTCATTAATAGCTTTTTTATAATCATTTTCAAATGAATGGAATCTATCTATATCTTCAAATGATGATTCATTATAGTATCCCAAAGCTCCATATGCTTTCCCGTGATAATATCCGATATATGTACGCATTGATACCTCTATACTTTCAAGCAAATACATTAATATTGCTCTTAATTCCATATCAAAATTATAAATTTGAATTATATCAGAAAAATGTACATTTGAATTAAAATTATTATTTTTTCGAAGTGTAAGTGAATACGCACTTAATCTGTAGTAATTCAAATTGGATAAAGTATTTTTAGCCCTTTCCTCATCATCAATTATTAATCCTCTATTTCTTAATATTGAAATCTGTTCTTCAATTGTCTTAAACTCTTTTACCTGTTGTATCATTTATTCCTCCATATATACAAAAGTCCCACCGTGTTACGCATATAGTAATACTACATAGGCTTGGTGGGATCTATTAATTATAATATAACTTTTCTTACATATTTTGTCAAGGTATTTACTTACATAATCATCATATTTTCCTACATTCTCTTATTAAATTTCCCCTATTAAATCTCCTCTAATTCCTTAAGCCAGATAGTCGCACACGCATCACTTGGCATTCTCAAATCTCCTCTTGGTGAAACAGCCACTGTACCGACTTTTGGTCCATCAGGCAGGCACGAACGTTTAAACTGCTGTGCAAAGAATCTTCTATAGAATGTCTTTAACCATTTAAGAATTGTTTCATCATCATATATTCCCTCAAATGCATTTCTTGCAAGATAATAAATCTTCTTTGGTGTATAGCCTAATCTCAACATATAGTACATAAAGAAATCATGTAATTCATATGGTCCTACAAGGTCCTCTGTCTTTTGCGCAATTTCTCCGTTGTCCTGTGTTGGTAATAATTCAGGACTTACCGGAGTATCTAATACGTCCATTAACACTTTATTAAGTTCTATGTCATCACAAGTGTCTGCATAATATCTTACAAGATGTCTTACTAAGGTCTTAGGTATTGAAGCATTAACGCCATACATTGACATATGGTCTCCATTATATGTTGCCCATCCTAACGCAAGCTCTGATAAATCACCCGTTCCAACTACAAAACCATTATATTGATTTGCAAGATTCATAAGATACAATGTTCTCTGTCTGGCCTGTACATTTTCATAAGTTACATCATGAATACTGCTGTCGTGTCCTATTGCTTTAAAATGTTCATTTGCTGCATCAGAAATATTGATTTCTATAAATGTTGTTCCTAATTTCTCAATCATTTTAAGTGCATTATCATATGTTCTGTCAGTCGTACCAAAGCCCGGCATCGTAACTGCTACAATTCCTTTTCTGTCTCTTCCTAACATGTCAAATGCCCTGACAGTTACTAATAGCGCCAGCGTAGAATCTAAACCGCCTGAGATACCTATAACAGCCGATTTTGCATTAGTATGCTCTAGTCTCTTCTTAAGTCCCATTGCCTGAATTGTAAGAATTTCCTCACATCTTTCATTACGCTTTGCAATATCTCCGGGAACAAATGGCATATTATTAATCTTAGCGGATAATTCATTATTATCCATATTCATTTCAAATGTAACAACTGTATAATCTTCTTCATCTTTACTGTCGTATGTAGTCATTTTTCTGCGTTCATTCTTAATTCTGTCTAAATCAATATCACCATACACAGTCTGATTAATAAAACGCTTTGCTTCAGCAAGCATTCTTCCATTCTCTGCTATCATATTGTGAGCTGAGTACACCAGGTCTGTAGATGATTCACCCTCTCCTGCATCTGCATATATATAACCACATATGAGTCTGGCTGACTGCCCCGCTACCAAATCTCTTCTATATATAGATTTTCCTGTAACTTCATCACTTGCTGAAAGATTGGCAATTATTGTGGCGCCTGCCATGGTATGTCTGATACTTGGTGGATTTGGAACCCATAAGTCCTCACATATTTCTACACCGATTACCATATCTGGTCTGTTCTCACATTTGAATAAAATATTCATTCCCATTGGAACTTTCTGACCTGCAAAATCTACTGTTACAACCTTTTCAAAACCTTTTGTAAAATGTCTTGCTTCATAGAATTCTGAATAATTTGGCAAATGCTTTTTAGTAACCACACCTAATACCTTACCTTTATGAAGCACAACTCCGACATTATATAACTTGCCATTATGTTCATATGGAATACCAATCATAATTAACATATCATAATCTTTTGAATATCTAGCAATCTCAATGGTCTTTTCTTTTACTTTCTCAAGCATCAATGACTGCCAGAACAGGTCACTACAAGTATATCCCGTAAGACATAATTCTGGAAATACAAGCACTTTTGCACCATTTTTAGCCGCCTCATCAATCTGGTTACAGATAAGTTCTGTATTACAATCTACATCTGCTACTTTTATTTTAGGAGTCGCTGCCGCAACTTTTATAAAACCATAATCCATTTTGCCATCTTCCTTTCAGACTTTATTAGAGAACATTCTAACACAAAAAACCAGGCAAGTCCATATAGACCTACCCTGATTTATTAACCACATATTCATATTGTCTTACCTTTTAACATTCTTATTTATATAAAATATATATCATATTTTTCTCTTTACTTACCACTTTTTTTACAACTTATTTATTAAATTCAATTAAGTTATTGGTTCTAAGCATTTCAAAAAACATCACAGTTCTTTTAGTTACAAGCACCCTTTCCTCCTCAAAAGTTTCAACAATATTATCGATTATATCCTGTATGGTATTTACACCGTCTATCTGCTGCCACACAAAACTGCCGTAACGGTCTAATTCTATTTCTTTTTCAGGCTCTTTATTAAGATATTTTATTGCAAATGCATTAACTATACCTTTATTTCGAACCTTAATTATTACCTTATTTGTCCAATCAAATTCCCATGTATTTTCACTATTTATAATAGGAATTAAGTCAATATAATTTTTCACACTACCTCCAATCCGCAGGCACATTGTGCCGGAGGTATCGCGAGCAAAATTTCAGATTTTGCTCTGTGATAGAAAATAAATGTGGCGCCTGCGACACATTTATCTGTGTGAAAAAATATCGCATCGGCGTATTTTTTCACACTACCTCCAATATAGCCAGAATTATTCCAACAAGCCCCTCTCCTGCAATCATTCCCGAAGAAACTAATATTCCTTTTTCTGACACTTTATCTGCAAATTTATCTATTAAGAATCTCACGACTCCACCAAGCATAATTCCCGCACTCAGATATATCGGAAGATACATTCCTACAGCAAACGGTAGTGCTGGAACTCCCATAATTTCTACAGCTATTGCAACAGCTGCACCAATCATTATAAGATTCCATGGAAGATTTCCCTCCATAACACCCTCAACAACTATTTTCATCAATGTCGCCTGTGGCGCAGGTAATTCACTTGAACCAAAGCCCCATGCATTATTTAACAGATATAAGACACCACTTATGGCTAACGAAGAGGCCACTACACCTATTATCTCGCCTATCTGCTGCTTCATAGGTGTTGCACCTAATATATAGCCTGTTTTCAAATCCTGTGACGTATCGCCCGATATAGCTGCTACTATACAGATTACAGAGCCGACTACTATTGTACCTGTAAGTGCATTATTAGTTTTTATTCCTGATGAACTAAGTATTACACCTGTAATAATAAGTGTTGCAATTGCCATTCCTGATACCGGATTATTACTGCTTCCTACAAGTCCAACCATTCTAGATGATACTGTTGCAAAAAAGAAACCAAATATAACTATCAGAATTGCTCCCGGAAAATTAATTGGAAATATCGGACTCAGCCATAGAAATAATACAATTACCACAATGCCCGTCCAGATAAGTTTATTATCAATATTTTTATTCAAACGTGTTACATTCTCTTCATTTTCTCCCTTTCTTCTTAATGTCTTAGAAAATGATGAAAATATAATAGGCAGCGTCTTAACAAGACTTATTATTCCAGCTGTTGCCACCGCACCTGCACCAATGTATCTTATATAATTACTCCATAATTCACCAGAACTCATAAGATTAATAGCTTTATCTCCTGGAAACATTATAATATTGTCTCCAAACATATTAATAAGAGGCATCAATCCTATCCACGAAATTAGTCCACCCGCAAACATATATCCTGCTATCTTTGGTCCACAGATATATCCAACAGATAAAAGTGCCGGAAGAATATCTATTCCTATTGCCGCACCTTTAAGTCTTTTTATATCATAATGTACTTCACTGCTAAATAGCTTTAAGCCATCTGCCATAAATTTATAAATAGCTGCGATTCCTAAGCCTGCAAATACCAGATTTGCATCTGATTTATTATTTTCACCGGCCATTAACACCTTAGCACACGCGGTTCCCTCTGGATAAGGCAGTTTATAATGTTCTTTTACAATTAATACTTTTCTCAATGGAATCATAAATAATATTCCTAATATACTTGCCGCACCACAAATCAAAGTTATCTCGGCATACTTCGGATAGTCTGCCTTACCCTCGTTAAACCACATAAATAACACCGGAAGTGTAAATATCGCACCTGCTGCCACCGATTCTCCTGCTGAACCAATCGTCTGCACAATATTATTTTCAAGAATGGAATTTCTCTTTAATATTATTCTTATAATTCCCATCGATACAACTGCCGCTGGAATAGATGCCGATACTGTCATTCCTACTCTTAACCCTAAGTAAGCATTTGCGCCTCCAAAAATCACAGCAAGTATTATTCCTAAAATAACTGATGTTATACTGAGCTCAGACATAACCTTATCTGCTGGAATATATGGTTTAAATTCTTTATTATCTTCTATATTTTTCACACTGCCTCTCCTTTTCTGAGCGATTTATTGCGAAGAAGCAGTCAGAAATTCGCAACGGCGATTTCTGACTTGCCATAAAAGCTATTTGCTTTCACTCCAAATCAAATAGCTGTGTGAAAAATCGACATATCAATTCGATTTTTCACACCATCTCCATTTCATTAACCCTGCATTTTAGATTTGAATATAAGTGATGCAATAAAGCCCGCAATTAAAGCGCCTGATATCCCCACAGCACTCGCCTTAAAGCCACCCATAAATACACCTAATAATCCATGCTCATCAACTGCTTCTTTTACACCTTTAAACAATGTATTACCAAAACCGAGCAAAGGTACACTTGCACCTGCTCCTGCAAAATCTATAAATGACTGATATATTCCAATAGCACCCAGAATACTTCCAAGCACAACCAGGCCAACCATTATTCTTCCCGGAGTAAGTTTTGTTTTATCTATAAATATCTGCACAACTGCACAGATTATTCCTCCAATTATAAATGCTTTAATTACATCCACCACCATTGACATTACTCCACCTCCACATTTTGAATAATTACACCATGTGCAATTCCCGGTACTGTCTGTCCCTCATTAAAACTGACTGTCGATAGTAATGCACCTGTTGGTACAAATAGCACTTTTTTCCAAACTCCTGTTTTAATATTATTAAGTATATAACCACACAATACAGAGGCCGAACAGCCACAACCACTTCCACCTGCGTGTGTATCCTGTTTCTCGCTGTCAAATATCTCTATTCCGCAATCCATATGATTTTCACTAATATCAATTCCCTTTTCCTTAAGAAGCGAAATAAGGATTGTCTGACCTATATATCCTAAGTCTCCTGTAATTATTTTATCGTACTCATCAGGTCTGTAATTGAAATCTTTGAGATTATTCTCGATAACGTCGGCTGCTGCTGGAGCCATACATGCTCCCATATTCATTGAATCTCTTACACCATAATCAATAATTTTACCTGTTGTAACACCCTTTATTGCTGCCTTTGCCATTGTACAATCTACTTTTTTCCTATCTACAATTGTAACCGCACCACATCCTGTTACTGTCCAGGTTGCAGAATATGGTCGCTGGTTACCATATTCTAATGGAAATCTAAATGTTTTTTCAGCACTTGCAAAATGACTTGATGCCAACGCAATTATCTTATCAGCATAACCGCCTGCAACTGTCATTGCTCCAAGACTTATCGCTTCACCCATTGTAGAACATGCACCATACAGTCCGAAAAGTGGAATTTCAAAATTCATTAATCCAAATGTTGATGCAATTAGCTGTCCCATTAAATCACCTGCAAAGATATATCTTATATCCTTTTTATCAAGTGATGATTTTGCCATAAGTAATTTAACAGTTTTCTCCTGCAATGCACTTTCAGCCTTTTCCCATGTATCGCAGCCAAACATATCATCACTGACAAATGTATCAAACGTATCTTTCAAAGGACCTTCGCCCTCTTTACTGCCACAGATACACGCACTTTCCATAATATATGGCATCTCTGCAAATTCAATACTCTGCATCCCTTTCATCTGATTAACCCTGCCACTCAATCTATTTACCTCCTTTATCCATTTTATTAAAATAATGTAGTTATCCAGTAGATAATACCTAACAGCCAACTGCTTAAAGTTCCATATAGAATAACCGGACCTGCAATTGTAAATATCTTGCAGCCTAATCCCATTACCATTCCCTCGGCCCTAAACTCTATTGCGGGAGCAGCTACAGAATTAGCAAATCCCGTTATTGGTACAAGTGCTCCTGCTCCACCTAATTTACCAATCTTCGGATAAATATTTAATCCTGTCAGAAATGCTGATAAAAAAATCAATATCAATAAAGTAATACTGTTAGCGTGTTCTTCTCCAACACCATAATTTTTTAATATATCACCTATCATTTGTCCGATTGAACATATTATTCCACCGACAATGAAAGCCCATAACATATCTATCCACATATTATTTTCTTTTGTAACAGATTTAACGAACTCATTATATTTTTTACTCAATTCCTTATCGTCTTTTACCTGCATCTTTACCTCCATTTCTAATCAATTGCAAAATATATTATATTTCCAATAAATTTACCTACTGCAACAGCAAGCAGAACATATTTCGTATGATTTCTTATATTAAATTTTCTAAAAATAATTGTAGACACATCTAATGCCTCTGCTAATGATAATGCAAGGCATCCAACAAAAATCCCAAAAAACATACCTATTATACCTAGGATTATGACATTTAATATCCATAATGACGCTAAGCCAATTCTATAAATATAAATGAAATTTGCAAGTGTAGTTCCTATAAAAACGCAATATTCATATACCCTGACTTTATCCTGTGTCTTTGTTCTCCATGCAAGTCTTGTTATGACACCTAAGGAAGTCAGTAATCCACATACACCGCTTGCAACAATATTTCCCATACATAAACCCCAGAAAGCTAAAAGTAGTGTTCGCATTTTATATCCCTTCTCTAACTTTTTTTCTTACTCTGTAAATAAGTCTGAACATCATCATCATATTGCTGCATTTTAAGTTCTATCGGAGTAGGCTCACTATTTTTCTTCTTTTTATTAAAACAATTAAAAAATACGGTTATTCCAATGGCTATTCCTATTCCATATGTTAATTCCAATATACCAAAACCTGTATGTTCCCTGCCCTCTACCAATTTATATATCTTTTGAAACAAATCACCTACTCCTACGTCCTCATTAAATGACATAATCGCAAAAGCAGAACCAAATAATACAATAATACATATCAGAACCGTTTTTGTGTTCTCTTTAAAACTAGAATTCATATTATTTCACTATCTCCATTCCATTTTTCTTAATTAATATTTTGTATCATTTTCTATAAATTATACTAATAATCCCACAGGAAGTAATTTTTAGAATAAAGAATGTCGCTTGTGACATTCTCCGCCTGTGGCGGATTGCTATAGCAACATTTTCTGCTCCGCCACTGTGCGATCCTCGCGGAGCGTTTTTTACTTACCAGGACAATTTCAACGAATTTTCCTGGTAAGCAAAAAAAGAAGTCTTTGCAAATCAAAACATAATCCACTGTCCCGGATAGTTTTATTGCAAAAACTTCTCTTTATTCTTTTATTAATTTATTATTTTTTATCAGTTGGTAGTTTTAAACATTCAAATCCTAGTCAATTCATCACAATATCCATTAATCTTCTGAATTAACTTCTTCTGAATCTGCCTCTTCAAAGCCTGCTTCTTCCATATTAACTTCTTCTGAATCAATTTCTTCTAAATTCGCCTCTTCTAAAGCGACTGCGTCTGAATCAGCTTCTTCCAGACTTACTTCCTCTGAATTTACATCGTCAGAATTAACTTCCTCTGGCTTAACTTCTTCTGAATTTATTTTCTCTAGAGCAGACTCTTCTTCCTTAGGTTCTTCCTGGTTTAATTCACTTTCAAGATATTCTCCGACCTTGAAAATGCTTACTGATTCATCAAGTTCTGTAGAATTAGTATTTAACTGTTTAACTGCACCATATAATACCTCAACAGCTTTCAACTGTTTATCAGCATTTCGGCTAAGTTCTGTAGATGCTGCTTCTGTTTCATTAGATGTTGCAGATATACTTGATATTGCCTCTAATGTATCATTCTTAGCCATCTCAATACCTTTAACATTTATTGAAATTGTATCCAAATCATGAGCAAGTGTTGTTACATGACCTTTTATATCCTGGAATACATTAACTGTAGTTCCAAGAGCTTCAGCCTGATAAGATACAATATCATCTGCCTTTCTGGCTGTCTCAATGGTTTTGCCCATTCTTTCCTGTATTCTGCTTACGATTTCACCAATCTGTCTACCTGCTTCACTTGACTGCTCAGCAAGTTTTCTTATCTCATCTGATACAACTGCAAATCCTCTGCCTGCTTCACCTGCCCTTGCTGCTTCAATACTTGCATTAAGAGAAAGAAGATTGGTTTCATCTGCAATCTCATTAATTGCTGCAATAATTGTATTAATCGCTTTAGATTCTCTCTCTAATTCATTAATATCATTAATAATATCTTTTGTTATCTTCGTTGTATCCTGAACCCTGTTGCCTAACTCTGATACAATAACCATTCCATCATCTACGGTATCCTGTGTCTGACTGGCTATTCTCTCTATTTCATTAGTATTTTCGTATACAACTGAAATCTTATCTGCCAAATCTGACATCTGATGCAAACAATTCTCTGTATCTTCTGACTGTTGTATTAATCCAGCTTCAATATAACCTATGGATTCAGTAATGTCCTTTGTGGCATTATAAAGTACTTCTGAATTGTCACTAACCTGACCTGCTGATTGCTGAACCTGCTCACTCACTTTTGTCATCTTGATGATAAGATGTTTAATACTCTTAATCATATTACCGATGTTCCCTGACAACAGATGGAATTCATCTTTACGCTTCATAGTGATTGTTCCTGTCAGATCACCCTCGGCTGTCTGTTTCATTACAGCATTAATCTTATTTATTGCTTTAGCTATTCCCATAGCAAGAAGTGAACCAACAATTACAGCTATTATACAGCATGCAATTATTGTAACAATTGTATATATCTTTATATCATTTGCCTTTTCAATAATTACATTCTTAGGAACCATTGCACAAACATAGCCATCACCGGTTGCTACTTTGTCATATAAGAATAAATATGACTCACCTTTATATTTGACATATGTATATCCGCCTTTTTCCTTTTCTTTAATCTTCTTAAAGAAGCTCTTATCGCTGAATGTAAAACTTTCTTTACCACTTATGACTTCATTTCCATCGCTTGTGATAAAACCTTTAATACTCTTATCACCAACTTTAGCATTGTCTAATATATCCTGGATAAATGATTTCTTAACATCAATTATCATATAACCAACTGGTTTATTATTGCTGTCATTAATCTTCTTTACAAGTGCAAGTGCGTAATCATCCTGACTGTAATTCATCAATTCATCAATTTCAGGGTGACTGCTGATCCAACACATATTATTCTCCATATTGGCTTCTACATATTTACCTGTTTCTGAATTAACAAATGCATTGTATAAATCCTTCTTCTTCACAACACCCGTATTAGATATTGAATTCTTCTGATTTTTACTAAATGCAATAATACTCTGGATATATTTATCAGCTACAGCCTCATTTACTACCGCACCTTTTGCTTCAATTTCGTAATTTGAATCATACATTCCACCGAAATGTGAACTAATTGCACTATTTACTGAAATACGTGTAGATGTCAATTCAATACTTTCAAATCCTAATTCGAAATACTCCTTTAACATATCAACACTAGTATATGTTAATGATTCAGCATTATCTTTAAGTCCCTGCTCTGACTTAGAATAAATAATAATGCCGACAATAATGAACAAACAGACAGGTAATAAAAACGCTCCTATCAACTTACTCTGTATTCCTCTTAATCTCGATATTTTCTTTATTTCCTCTAATCCAGCCACTTTATCTGTATTCTTATTACTATTCCTAACATTTTTCTCCCTAGGAACTTTAGGTTCTTTTACCTTCTTCTCATTTAGAATCTTCGGCTCTTTTACTTTTTTCTCCTTTGGGAGTCTTGGTTCTTTCGCCTTCTTCTCCTTTAGAATCTTCGGCTCTTTTACTTTTTTCTCCTTTGGGAGTCTTGGCTCTTTTGCCTTCTTCTCCTTCGGTTCTCTTACTTTCTTTTCCTTTTTAGGCTTTGGTTCTTTTATCTTATTTTTTGATGTTCTCTTATTATCCGCAGGATTAAGCTCATCATCTTCCATTTGCTCCAAAACCTCTATATTATTGGCGCTATTATCTACACCTTCTATATCTGTAGTGCCTTTATTCATTTCTTCCATCTTCCGCACACCTGCCTTTTTATCAGTATGCATCTATTATACAATAATATATACAAAATCTCTAGTCTTTTTGACGTTTTTTATGCTAATTTGTCTAATTTTAACAAAACTCTATGCTAAAATTTTCTTTTTCAGATTAAATAATATCTTTTTCTCCATTCGCGAAACCTGAACCTGGCTTATTCCCAATTTTTTAGCTATTTCTGACTGTGTTTTATCCTGAAAATATCTCATTATAATAATATTACGCTCAATTTCATCAAGCTCATTAAGTACCTGCTCCACAACCATGTTGTTTATAATTCTATCTACACTTTCTCCGCTGCTTTCTAAAGCCTTAATTCTATCGATTAAATATATCTCACTTCCATCATTCTGATATACTGACTTATATATACTTTCCACATCACTTATAGCCTCCATCGCCTGAACAATATCCTCGGTATTAAGACCTGTCTCTTTAGAAATCTCTTCAATCGTGGCTTCTCTTCCTAATCTCTGGGCTAACTCCTGTGATGCTCTCTTAATCTTCCAATTATTCTCCTTAATTGTTCTCGAAATCTTAACCAATCCATCATCTCTTATAAACCTTTTAATTTCACCCATAATCAACGGAACTGCATATGTCGAAAACTGCACTTCAAATGAATTGTCGAATTTATCAACTGCTTTAATCAATCCGATACAGCCAATCTGAAACAAATCTTCTAACTCAAAACCTCTGTTGCCAAATCTTTTGACAATGCTCCACACTAATCCTATGTTTTCCTGAACCAATATATCTCTGGCTCTTTTATCACCTTTATGTGCCATTTCAATCAGTGTTTTATTCTCCATAGGACACCACCTAATCCGGTTTTCTCAGATTTTTCTTCATTAAAACCGTAGTTCCATTGCCAGGTGCTGAATCTACTTCTAAACTATCCATAAATATTTCCATAAATGAAAATCCCATTCCTGAACGCTCTTCTTCAGGTTTACTTGTATATAGTGGCTGCATAGCCTGTTCAACATTAGCTATTCCCACGCCTTTATCTTTAATCTTGATAGTAACTTCTCTTCCTTTTAACACACATTCCATCTCTATAATACCTTCATCTGTACCATAACCATGAATAATCGAATTAGTAACAGCCTCTGATACTGCTGTCTTTATATCCTCTATCTCTTCTAAGGTCGGGTCTAGCCTTGTAACAAATGCCGCTGCAACTATCCTTGCAAATGATTCGTTTTCTGATTTGCTGCTGAATTCAACACACATTCTGTTATAATTAATATTTTTCCCATTTATTTTGTCAATATTTTCCATTATCATTAATCTTCTCCTCCATTCAAATCAGCTATGGCATTTTCCATAGAATCATACTTTTTTATAATTTTATTAAGTCCTGAAAATAACAATATCTTCTCAACATTTCTCCCTACATTTATCACAGCTACCTTTCCCCCAAGACTATGTACCATTTTATAACGCCCCATAATAACACCTATACCAGAGCTATCCATAAATTCTGTTTTATCAAAATCAAATAAAATGTTTCTGATACCATTATCATATATTTTCTTGTCCGCCATTTTCCTTATCGCAACCGCATTATGATGATCTAATTCTCCATTAACGTGGATTATCAGCGTTTTCAAATCAATTTCGTACTCACTTTCATCATATTCCTGATTAATTAATTCTTCTTTATATCTCATTTCTTTCTCCCTCCCGATAAAATATTTTCAATATAGATTAGTTTGTCATAAATTAAGCATTTGTTTTATCTTTCTTTTAATTTCCTAATTCTATATGGTTTCCACAAAATCTCTGATATTTGATTAAAATTTTGTGCATTTTTCTAAATAAAAAGAAGGACAACTCTTCATAAGCTATCCTTCTTGTGTACTTTAAATTCCATTATATTATATGGATTATGATTATTTATCAGTAATGGCTACAATTCTTGCCTGTACATTCTCAGTTGCTTTCGCATCAAGTCCCTCTGTCTTAGCAAAGGTGTCATTAATAAGACTTGATAAATTCTTAAGTGCTCTTTCCTTGTAGCCTGCTGCCGCTGCTACATCCTGACCTAATGCTAACGTATACTGCTTCTCATATGCCTCACCAAGCTTGTCTGCTGCTGAAACATAATCAATAGAAGTAAAATTATATAAGAAGCATTTTGTTAAATCTTCTATTGCCTTATCATAAGCCTCTAATGTATTAGCTGAAGCTAACTCATTTCTGCCATTATTATAATAATTAGCTGCTGCCTGATTATATACTTCTGGCTGAATCGAATTGTATAATGTGGTAAATGTCTCGGAACGCGCATTATTAGTTATCTTCTGTAATGAATCTGCACAATTAATATAGTCTTTGGTATTAAAATAATTAATTGCAGTTATAAGGTTATCATAATCTGCAAGAATCTGTGTGTTTTCATTTCCTTTAGAATCAAGCTGTCCTGATAAATCTGTCTTTTCACCCTCTAATGATGCTATCTTACTCTCTAACTCTTTCTTACCATTATTAAGTGTTTCTATCTGAGAATTTAACTTTAATACTTCTTTATTATGACTATCTTTAAGAGTTTTCTCCTTAGTAGGAACTAATAAGAAAAATGTCATTGCAACACCGATAATCAGACCTATTACAACGTTAATAACTGTAATCATTCCTGAATTAGATTCCCTGTATACACTACGTCTTTTAGGTATAATCACATCATATCCATTTCGTAATTCCTTTTCGGTCTGTTCCTTATCATAATCACGTATTTTATCTTTCTTGATTTCTTTACCGATATCAATTCTCTTGGTATCTGTTTCAATATTTATCTCTTTCAGATATTTTTTAGCTAACGGATTATTTGTATCAATCTTTAAGGCTTTCATAATAGGCTTTCTGGCTCTATCATAATCGCCTTTCTTCATATACAATAATGCAAGTAATAAATGCCCCTTAATCAGGTTAGGATTAGTATTTAATACTTTCTTAAGCTGGATTACAGCTAAATCATCGCTTCCCTGCTTAGCATAATTTAAAGCATAATTGTATTTCTTAATTGTCTGGTTGATTGTATCTAATCTCACAGGATTAGACTGTAATCTCTTTATGTAATCATCTGCAATATTCTTATCCGGCTGGAAATTCTTACTTATAATCCATTCCGAAAAAGCCTGTACTGCCTCTCCCATTTCGAAATATACCAGTCCTAATAAATTTCTTGCATTTGTATTCTTCTTATCAAGTCTTACACTTCTTCTAAGTAACTCACATGCACCTGTCAAGTCTCTAATCTGGGCTTTTGCAAGTCCCATATTATAATATGCATTTGACAATCTTACAATCTTCTTATATACAGCCACATCTGCTCCACAACTGTTACAGAAATCGTTACTTGAAAGTACGCTGTTACATCTATAGCATCTCATCTTAATTTTAATCTCCATTCTGCAGATATTTTAGTCATTATTCTTCATTTCTTTTAACATTTCAAGCACAACATCTGTTATATCTTTGATATTACTATTGTATATTGCATCTTCTGTCTCATCTACTTCAAGACTTGGACTGAATTTCTTTATTTCTTCATCATAATTAATCATAGGATTACCCTTTCTTTCTAAATAAATATTATCTGTATATCTTAAATCTATCTGCAAATACTATTAATTCTGCAAATTATTTTTATCATGTTAATTTTTTGGTATGCATATGTCTTAATCCGGCGAATTAACTTTAATTCTGCAGGCTTTTTTTAATCTCGCCAACTAAATATAGTGAGCCTACGCAGAAAAGCACATCTTCTTCTTTTTTCGCATCTACAGCCTGCCGGAATGCCTGACTTACATCTTCATTTACTGAAATGTTCGCCTCACAACCGTATTTTCTGAAATCTTCATAGATTTTATCTGTCTCTAAGCCTCTGTCCGAATCTATTCGTGTTATATATACATTCTTTACTTCAGTTTCTGATAGCTTAGAAACCATATATTCATAATCTTTATCCTTAACTACTGAAAACAAAATGTTCTTATCACCGGTACATTCATATTCATTAAATGTTTTTATGAACTCATCTATCCCCGGGCCATTATGCGCACCATCTAATATGATACCCGGCATAATCATTTCCATTCTGCCCTCCCAGTGTACATTTGCAATTCCTGACTTAACTAAATCTTTCATATTCCTTATCTCCGGCATACACTCAATTGTCTTAATAGCGACAGCCGCATTCTGTACCTGATACTCAGATATAAAAGGAACTGAGAATATATCATTTAAATAATACTCACTAACTATTGAAAAATCAACACTTTTATTCGTTTTTTTGATTATTTTATAATTATCTACAAGAACTTTTACTGTTTTCGCCTGCATTTTTTCTGCAACATCACTAATCACATCTGATACTCTCTCATCTGCTCCCCAATATATTACGGGAACATATTTTTTAATAATTCCCGCTTTCTCCACAGCAATCTTCTCTATCGTGTCACCCAAATATTCCATATGGTCCATTCCGATTGAAGTAATAACTGTAAGATATGGTGACAGCATAGAATTAGTTGCATCAAGTCGTCCGCCAAGTCCCGTCTCTAAGACTATGTATTCCACAGCTTCTTTATTAAAATTCCACATTGCCATAAGAAATAAGAATTCAAAATATGATGGATGTGGATAATCCTCTTGTTTCATCTTATCCACGACATTTTTTACCTCATTGAATGCCTGTACAAACTCTTCATCACTTATTTCTTTGTTATTTATTCGTATTCTTTCATTAATATGTACAAGGTGTGGCGAAATAAAAAGTCCTGTTTTCTTCCCACAATTGACAAGTACATTAGATAATATTGCACATACTGTACCTTTTCCGTTAGTACCTGCAACATGTATAATCTTCATCTTGTTACTCTCGTCTTGTTTTATTCCTAACTCCTCTAGGAATCTTCTTGTATGTTCAAGAGAATTCTTACTTGTGAACTTCGGAATATTATCTATGTATTCTACAACATCTTCGTATTTCATACTAATCCTCATTTCTGAGTGGTTTATCTCCATTCAATTGTTTAACAACGATTATAGGAATTATTTTATGATTTTGCAAGCAAATGTTATCACGTAATTTCGACAATTAGCTAATTAGCCTAATCTGTTTTTAGATTTTTCTCACCAAATGCATCAAACTCATTAAAAAAAATCTATTACCATACCCGCTCAAATAAATAGCTGTATGAAAAATCACATACAAAATTTGATTTTCCATACAGCTAAAAACAAATTATCCTTATTTCATAAGATGAGCAAGTTGTGTCTTAACCTGTTCCATCATCTGCATATATTTAGCCTGCTTTGCTTTCTCTTCTTCAATCTTAGCAGCAGGTGCTTTGCTTACGAATTTCTCATTAGAAAGCATTCCATTAGAACGTGCAAGTTCTTTAGAAAGCTTCTCTTCTTCTTTCTTAAGTCTTTCTATTTCTTTTTCAATATCTACTAATTCAGCGAATGGCATATAGATTGTAGCTTCAGGTATAACTGTTGATACCGCATCTTCACCGATTCCATTCTTATCTGTCTGTATAATAACCTCGCTTGCATATGCTAAAGTCTGGAAGAACACTCTGCCCTCTTCAAATATACCTGCAACCTTATTGCTTTCTGTTACAACATATACCTGTGCTTTCTTAGATGGTGGAACATTCATTCCTGCTCTTACATTTCTGATATTGTAAACAGCCTGTTTGATTAATTCAACATCCTCTTCTTCTTTCTCGAAATTAAATTCGTCCTTATATTCAGGCCATTTTGTTACCATAAGTGATTCCGCATCTTCATTTAATGTACAATAAATCTCTTCTGTAACGAATGGCATATATGGATGAAGTAGCTTAAGTGATGTTTCAAGAACTGACTTAAGGGTGTAAAGTGCCGCATCTTTTGTTGTGTTGTCTTCACTGTATAATCTTGGTTTAACCATTTCAATATACCAGTCACAGAACTCTTCCCAGATAAAGTTATAAAGCTTATCTGCAGCAACTCCTAATTCGTATTTATCGATATTTTCTGTCACATCTTTAATAAGTTTATTTGCCTTTGATAATATCCATTTATCAGCATCTGTAAGTGTGCTTACAGGAACTTCCTTAATACCACCTTCAGGCATATTCATCATTATGAATCTTGATGCATTCCATACTTTATTAGCAAAGTTTCTGCTTGCTTCAACTCTTTCATAATAGAAACGCATATCGTTACCAGGTGCATTTCCCGTAATAAGTGTAAATCTCAATGCATCAGCACCGTATTTATCTATAACTTCAAGTGGGTCAATACCATTTCCAAGAGATTTACTCATCTTACGACCCTGTGAATCTCTTACAAGTCCATGGATTAAAACAGTGTTAAATGGTACCTTTCCTGTATGTTCAAGTCCTGAAAACATCATTCTGATTACCCAGAAGAAAATGATATCATATCCTGTTACAAGTACACTTGTTGGATAGAAATAATCTAACTCTTCTGTCTTATCTGGCCAGCCAAGTGTTGAGAATGGCCATAATGCTGAACTGAACCATGTATCAAGTGTATCAGGGTCCTGGCGCATCTTCTTACCACATTTTGGACAACATACTTCATTTTCTTTACTTACCACCATTTCGCCACAGTCGTCACAGTAAAATGCTGGAATTCTGTGTCCCCACCATAACTGTCTTGAAATACACCAGTCACGAATTCCCTCTAACCAATGATAATATGTCTTATCAAAATGAGGAGGAACGAACTTGGTATCACCATTTTTAACGGCTTCAATTGCAGGTTTAGCAAGCTCTTTCATACTTACAAACCACTGTTTTGAAACTCTTGGTTCAACTGTAGTATGGCAGCGGTAACATGTACCAACGTTATGCTCATGGTCTTCTACTTTAACTAAATATCCACCTGCCTCTAGGTCTGCTACGATAGCCTTTCTTGCCTCGTATCTATCCATTCCTGCATATTTAGGATATTCGTCAACAATCTTTGCATCTTCAGTCATTACATTTAATACTGGAAGATTATGTCTTAAACCAACCTCGAAATCGTTAGGGTCATGTGCCGGAGTAATCTTAACTACACCCGTACCAAAATCTATACCAACATAATCATCTGCTACAACCGGAATCTCTCTTCCTACTAATGGAAGAATTAAGGTTTTGCCAACTGCGTCTTTATATCTTTCATCATCAGGGTTAACTGCTACTGCTGTATCACCTAATAATGTCTCAGGTCTGGTTGTTGCGAGTTCAAGATATCCTGAACCATCTTTAAATGGATATCTTAAATGCCAGAAATGTCCTGCCTGATCCTCATATTCAACCTCTGCATCTGAAATAGATGTAAGACAATGAGGACACCAGTTGATAATTCTTTCTCCTCTATAAATAAGTCCTTTATTATAGAGATTTACAAATACTTCTTTTACAGCCTTGTTACAACCATCATCCATTGTAAATCTTTCTCTGTCCCAGTCACATGAAGAACCTATCTTCTTTAACTGTGCAACAATTCTTCCGCCATACTGTTTCTTCCATTCCCAGGCTCTTTCTAAGAACTTATCTCTTCCGATTTCTTCCTTAGTTATGCCCTCTTCACGCATTTTTTCAACAATTTTAGCTTCTGTTGCAATTGAGGCGTGGTCAGTTCCTGGTACCCATAATGCTTCATATCCCTGCATTCTCTTTGTTCTGATTAAGATATCCTGAATTGTATTATCTAATGCATGTCCCATATGGAGCTGTCCTGTAATATTTGGAGGTGGCATAACGATAGTAAATGGTTTCTTACTTCTGTCTACCTCTGCATGAAAATATTTCTTATTTGTCCATTTGTCATAAAGTCTCTGCTCAATATCAGCAGGATTATAATTCTTCTCTAATTCTTTTGCCATTATTGACTTCCTTTCTAATGTTATTTTAATAATATTTCCTAATAAGTAAAAACGCCCTCTTTGAAACATATCAGCTACATTCCAAAAAGGGCGTATATCACGCGGTACCACCTTTATTTACGACTATCATCGTGTCTCATCTTATCCTATAACGTGGACGGTTCCGTTATGACCTACTGATTATATAAAATATGCTGATGCTCTTTGCTATTACAAATCAAACATCTGCTTATTCTAATCTTCTATAAAATGTTCAGCCATACTGCTTAAAAGCTACCTTCAAAGGTCACTGCCTTAGTAATCTTTCAGCCTGCGAATTACTTTCTCTTTAAGGGTTAACCTTTTACTCCTCTTTATCACTGCATTTATAATATTAACTTTTTTAATGATAAAGGTTTTAAAAATATTTGTCAAGATAAAACCTCTAATAAACGCTAATTTTTATAAACCGATATTGCACATACAGATTGGAGAAAATCATCTTTGTACAGGCATTTGCATATATAAATATTGAAACGTTTGTATGAATTGCTAATTTGGCGGTATCATTTTCCGGCTCTTTTGATTATTTATGTTCATTCAACATCCAGAACATTTAAACCAAAAAGTCCGTCTATGCCACACACTTGATTTATGACGTATCGTGTGTGTGAGTTATATGCCGTCAGAAGCAAAAGGTCGGTGCAGTTAATCACCGTTCAAGCGAAGCGCGTTTGATTGGCTGCACCGTAATAAACTTTGCTGATGACGGCATTTACTCACACCAGATAAAGGAATTATGAAAGTGTGTGTCATAGACGGACACCTTGGCTTAATTGTCTGTCTGGTGAATGTACACAAAATCCGAGCCGAAAAATGATACCTGACAAATTTACGCAATTCCCACAAGTTGTTCCAATATTTATATATCAAATCGCCTGTACATATGATTATTAAATATATCTGTATGTGCAACAGGTTTATAAAAAAATCAGCGTTTATTAGAGTTTTTCTTCGTAGGCATCAAGTATTCCCATTAATTCAGTGCTGTTCTCTTTATCATTCATAATTATATTTTTAACCTCTTCTCTTGCATTGCCTATAACTTCTGTATTATAATCCAGCGATTTTTTGAGACTGTTTCTTCTATTCATCAAATGATTCTTTATTTCATTCATATCACTTGGATTAATAATTGCATATGCCTGACTTATCCATACATTCTGGTCTTTGACATTCATATTTTTTAATAACTGCACTAATTCATCTTCCGCATCAGCCAGTCTGCTCGATGCCTTATTATAGACTTCGTGTTCTTTTTTTAGTGTCAAATATGCACCCCATATTTTATTTAATTGATAGGCACTTTTTACACCATGTTTTTCGTATGAATATGTAAGTCGTCCCGCAATATTTACATATTTTAACTTGATTTTATTAAGCAATCCGATTGCCCTGTTATATTTTATCTCACTTAATCTAAGTTCATTTATTGTCTGATTATGGAGGTAAAATATTCCGGCTGCAAATATGGCTGTGATTCCAATCAGCAAATATATTAACAGGCTGGTATCTTTATTAAATGCATAATTGACTATAAGAAATAATAAGAACAACACTGCAAATGCTATTATTCCTATCTTTGAGGCACCATTTATAAGATAAAGTCTGTTCTTGTATTCCTGTATCTCCATCTTTAATCCGGCTTTTTCACCCTCTAAATATTTCATATCCGTCTTGACTGTCTGGCAATAACTTTCATCTTCTGACATCTGCTTTAAAATGTCTTTTATATCATCTTCACATTCTTTCATATGACTGAACTGCTTTTCAGATAATTTTGCCATAGAACGTCCAAAGTCTCTTCTATCCTTATCTAATACCACAATTTTTTTCGCAATGTTTTTCAATCTTTCTTCCTGTGTATCAGGTAACTCTTCTATTATCTGTATATCAGTAAGATAAGAATTTACTGTCTGATACTCAACCTTTAACTCTGCAATTCTTGAATTAGCACCCATTATTCTGTCACAACAATTCTCTATTGTCTGCTTCTTCTGTTCTAATGTCTCCGCCTGCATAGGCTCGGGTTTAATATAAACTGCCTCGTTATCTTCACTTGTTATCTCTAATTCGTCAAGATAATCCGTTTCTTCCGTTTTATTTCTTCTGAACAATCTCATCTCTATAGTGTCTCCTAACCTATATTACTTCTATAATCATTCTTCCACTCATCAAGAACTTCCTGAACATTCACATAATAATCATCAAGGTTATGTCTGCCATCATATATAAATGTCTGAGATAAATTCTCATATTCAGTTCCATTGTTAATCTGTTCCCAGATATCCTTAACCTCTTCACTGCATTTAAGAACCAGTTCAGAATTAATCTCATTCTCTTTAGTAAAATCAATGTCCTCCTTAATGCCTGAATATTTCATCGCAAATTTGACATTAATAATCTCCTTTAAGGCTTCATCAGATGATTTTAATTCGTACGAATGTTTGAATTTTTCTAATGCTTCTTTTAAATAAAACATTCTGCCCTCTATTTTACCAATTCCTAAGTATACCCCTGCATAGAATTCATTGCTTTCTCTTTTATATATATTGTTATTCAGAATATTTTCATATGTCTTTAACGCACTTCCAAGCTTGCCATTTTCAAAAAGCATATCAGCTCTTGTTTTCATTCGCTCTAACATTCCTTTTGAACTGATAGTCTTTAATTCCTTTTCAAATGCTTTGATTTCTGTTTCGCTGTAATAACGGGAAGATTTTATAATTATCATAACAAGCTCTGCGAAATTCATTCTCTGTCCCATTGCATACATAAGCTTTTGTGCAACCTTTGGCAGATTAAGATTGTTTTCAATATAATCGCAAAGTCCCTCATTAAAGAAACCATCATCTACAAAATATGCGTTATTGTACAGATAGTATGCAAATTCTTCAATAGAATATATATTTAAGTCTGCATCGGCTATCCTGTATGGAACATCTGCTTTTCTACTGCATAAAATCAATCCACTCATACACTTCTCCATTTCTTACAGATAATCTTCTATATCAATTACCCTTTTCACCATTTCTTCGCTTGACTTAAAGAAATCACCAAAGCCTAAATCTTTCACCACCACTATGCATTGTCTGTCATTCCTATAAGCTAACACAATCTCAATTCGTGTTGTCTTATTAGGGCGTGGTGGAAAGCCTCGTAAATCTATCACTATTTCTTTCTCACTCTTGCTAAGTGAAGATACTATTTTAAGTCTTAATTCTTTAGAATCATCTAATATTCCCTCTGCTCTTGCGCCTGCTTCGTACCAGTTGGTTCCTGCTTTTGACAATATGACTGGTATATTCTTGTCATCTTTTTCGACTTCTACTTCGATATTAACTAATGTTCTTCCCGAACATACAAACTGATAACTGTCAGCATTACCTATACCAATCTGACTAAGATTAGCGTAGCCTGCACCCTTAACAAACAGGTTATATCCCTGGAATACTCTTCGTTTACTGCATAAGAACCTTATCGAATCTTCCATCCATTTCTCATAGAAGCCGACACCTGTCAGGAATACTGCTGACACAATATGTTTACTACATAACTTCTTAAGAAGCTCTAAGAATTTCGTATCCATTTCTAGTCTGCCCTGTTCAGTCTGTAAATCACTCACTTTGAACTTCTGTGTCATATCCATCTCTTCGACTACAATCGGCTGTGGTACTCTTGCTCTTACAGTTGTGAGTAATCTTACCAGAAACTGATGCTTTGTAAAATCAAATATCAGCACATCATTTACCCATATTTCCTTTTTCTGTGAAATCATATAATATATAATGCTTTCTGAATGACCGATAATTTTTACGTGTTCCCTGTCATAGCCCATATCATTTAAAACATTTCTAATAAGGTTAACAAGAATACGGTCCGGATATTCAACTGTTACAGATATATAATCAGGCTGCACAATGTGATAATTGCTTTTAAGTATTTTAAACAATCCCTCGAAGAAATGCTTTAATATCTCATATCCCGTATAAGTATTGTTACTTACAACTATACTTTTCTCAGATAAAATTGTCTTAAGGATATCATCAGCTAATATAGCCTCGCCATTCTTTTCCCTAAGCAATGCATCATCACCTATGCACCATTCATCACTATTATTTAATTTTCCTATTTCCGTTGGAATAAGATATTTCTGTTCGCCTGCAATTGTACTTACTGAATCCGGCTCTGCCATATTTCCCATACAATACGCAATCTGCGTGTAATCTCTACACAAATCTATCGAAACGGATATTAAGTTGTTCGCTGTCTTTGTACTCAACTTAGTTCCTCCATATTTTAACATCAAAAGACATCTGTGCTACCTGAACAAATGCTTCACAAGTTCATTATTTACATAATATTTTCCGGCAAGTTCGCTTATCATTCCCTCTTGTTTCATCTCCATACACATAAGTATATCATTTAACATTCCATATCTTGACTGACTTGCCTCAACATTTCTGTCATCAAGCTGGTGGTCTTTACTCTCTGTCACGCGGCTTTCACCATCTGAAATCTCTGTTATATAATAATTTAACTTTTCTCCATAGAATAACGTAAAAGACTTTGTATACATTCCCGTAAAGCAACACTTCATCTCTTCAGTCGTGTACTCTTTCTCCTCATTATTACCTGTTTCAAGATAATAACTAATAAGAACCTTATCCTGTGGCTCTGCTCTGTATACTATCGTTGTCTTATCTAGTATTCTGTCCGGCACTGCAAACCATTTAGTGAACTGTTTATAGAAATCAAATATTATAGTCTTCTTATCTAAATATTTCATACAATCCATGCATATTTCCTTATTAGTATCAGAAATAGTCTTCTTATCAGACTGGTATTTAAGGTATGCACATTTGCATATATCCATAATATTTTTGTCAAATACCAGCTCATCACCTAAGTGTTTGAAAAACATATCATCTACTGGATTCTCCCTGATGAAATATTCGTGCGACATAAAGAATAAATATGCATATCTTATTACTTCGCTTGCACCTTTTTTATAATAAGAATCATAGATTGTAACCACACTTGAAATAAATGTCCTTGAAAATAACATCTGTGCAATAAGTCTTTCCTCTAAGTCCCTGCTTTCAAATTCAAATTCCTTAGAGACACGCCATATCTCCATCATTTCCTTAGTCGTTCCATAATAATATCTGCACAGATAATCTAAAATAATTTCATTGTATTTTCCCTTAGAAAATGCATAATTACAATATTCTAATAATTGCTTATCTTCTTCTATCTCCTTATCTTCCTTAAGTCTCCTTGAGCAATATTTAAGTATCTTACGTGGGTCTATATCGCTATAACCATATTCTATAAGATATTTTTCCGCATACTCATATAAGCCACGCATAATCATAAGTTCTATAACACTCACTCTTGACTTTCTCTTAAGTCTGCTTACGTCTATGCTCATTAGATATTCATCTAATTCTTCGCCATCATAATTATTAGAATAATATTCTATAATGTCCTGTATGATATAATCTTTGTAAACTTCTTCAAAATCATCACTTATCATAACTTCTTTAAAGAGACTTACACCTGATGGAATACTCTTATGATATTTTAGTGTCTGCTCACATTCTTTCGCCATCAGATAAATATTTTCCGGATTTCTTTCTAATGCAATCTTATTTAATCCTTTATCATCATATAATTTTGTCAATGTATAATTAATTGTGTTATGATAAATATTTCCATTAATATCCTTTAATAACACAACTGCGTCATCCGTATAAATATTTATATATGCAATTCCTTTATTAATAACAAATGTCTGCTCATTCACAATCTCTTTATGTCTGACAATAACTTCCTTAATTCTATCATTGTCACATTCAAGCTTCCATGTGTTAAGAATTTTCACAAGATTCTTCTCATTCTCCTCAGTAATCATCTCTTCTGTAAGTACATCTGCATATACTACAGAAATAAATCTGTCTATTTCTCCATTTCGCAATTTATCTAATGCAAAATGCTCCATATTTCTTCTATAATTCTTGTATACATTTGGCTGCTTATCCTTATTTCTTATAATCAGACCATAGAAAAATGCTTCTCTGTTCATAAGCTGGTTACCATTGTATACATAGTACATAAGCACAGTATTAGGAACTATACCATCATAATCCTCTGGCATCGAGTATACATAATATTCATACAATCTTGTGACCTGTATATCAGCAGTTACACCCTTAGCATACCATTTGAAATACTTCTCATCTGTCTTATTACCTCTGATTAACAGACTTATAATTGCAGTTAAGATTATTTTATTCTCAAATTTATCATAGAGTTTAACAAGAATATTGAACAAAAGAGGTCTGAAATTCTTCTCAAGCATTGCAAGTTCAGATATCTGGACTGCAAGTCTTAAATCTATCGCATCATATTTACTTCCGAAATTAAGCACCTGTAACTCAAATGAATTAATAACTCTTAACAATGCCGGCTGTTTGTTTAATACATACAATGCCTCATAGTACATAAGCGTACTTCTGCAGCCTATCTTATACTGTTCTTTAATTCTTGTTAATTTAAGACTTTTATTATTCTCAAATGATGTATCAATATATAGAAGTATCCATAGCAGCTGCCATTTATCGTATCCATTTTCATAGTATTTTCTAATAATATCCGTAGCAATAATTGTCTGCTCTAACTTTCTCTTCTGCAAAGTTCTTACATAGAGATAGTAGCAATATAATACTACGTTTTCCTCTTTCTTATCTAATATCTCCTCTGCTACACTGTCTATAAGCCATTTTGCTTCTTCATCTCTTCTTCTCGAAATATACATCTGTGCCTGTAGAAGTTTTAAAAATGGCATATCATCTCTGAAACCTCTGGCTCTCTCAATTAAAACATTCGAATTCTCTGCCCATGTATCAATACTGCTCTTTCTCATTCTGAAATTAAGATATTGTTCATTAAGGCTTGCAATACACTTCTTAATCTCATGATTTGCCGAATCTATTTCTCCTGTATTATCAATAGAAATCTCACATTCTAAACACTGGTTCATCGTATAAAATTTGATTTTTCCATAATTCATTCCACTATGCAATTTGGAAATATCTATAAGATATCTGAATTCATAATTATTTCCCGCAAAATCATCTTCAGTAATATTCTTCTTATATTCCGTTATAAAATCTCCGTCCACATCTACCTTAATATCTATGTATCCCCATGTATTTCTGGTAAGAGTAAGAATATCTCCATATGATTCTTCTAACATATCATACTCTCTTAATGTATCTGAAAGCTCTATCTTTACTTCCTGCTTCTTATTAATAGCAAGCATAAATTCCTCTAAAGCACGCTTTTTACTATAACTGTTGATAAGTCCATTATAAAGGCTCTTATCAGCCACATTATCTTTAAGAATAATTCTCTCGAAATCTTTCGACAGAAACATCTTAAGTCCCTCGTCATATTCCTGCTTAACAAGGTTAATGAAATGAAACAGATTCGATATATCGCCTATGGAAGATGGAATACTCTCTTCCTTAACAGCAATAGTATATGGTATAAAAAGTTCTCCACCATTGCTTACGATATTCACACGGCCTTTTATAACATCCCCGATTTCACTATTTTTGCCATCTATTACATACTCTATCTTATTATTTCTGCCAACAAACTGGTCATTAATTATCTTGAATTTCTCGCACGTAGAATAAACTATCCCTTTTAGTTCATTGTCATCTTTACTAAAAATCTCAAATGAGCCATGGTATAGTTCTCCTGCTTCTATTGATTTATCAATATCTGTAACCGATACTTCAACCTCCGGAAGATTATATTCAATTATGCCTCTTGATAACTTCCCAATTAGTTCTTTCAAAAAAATACCTCTTTCTGTATATCTGTCAAAATTCTTATCTGAATTTTATCACAAATGTCGTTCTATTACTAGTATGCATTGTAGAATTAATATCTCTGAATGTCTAGTCTGCTTCGAAGAATTTAACGTCTTTTATCTCGTCTGGTAAATACTGTTGTTCCACATAATGTCCCTCGTAATCGTGAGGGTATTTGTAGCCAATCCCATGACCTAATTCTTTCGCTCCACCGTAATGTGCATCTTTTAAATATGCCGGTATCTGATATGCAGGCTCTCTTTTTACAAAATCAAGGGCTTTGTCAATTGCCATATATGCAGCATTTCCCTTAGGTGCATTTGCAATATATAAGACTGCCTCTGCTAAAGGTATCCTTGCCTCCGGCATTCCTAACTGATGCACTGCTTCTGCTGCCGATACAGCAACGACTAGTGCCTGTGGGTCTGCAAGACCTACATCCTCTGCTGCACATATCATAATTCTTCTCGCAATAAAAGTAACACTTTCTCCTGCATTTAACATTCTCGCCAGATAATATATGGCAGCATCGGGGTCAGAGCCTCTCATGCTCTTTATAAATGCTGATATCGTATCATAATGATTATCCCCTGACTTATCATAACGAGGATTTCTCTGCTGTACACATTCCTCTATGGTATCAATATCGATATGAATAACTCCATCCGCCCTTCTGTCCGTTGTAAGAACTGCTAATTCTACTGCATTCAAGGCTGTTCTTGCATCTCCATTGGCAATATCTGCAAGAAAATCAATGGCATCTTCACTCATTTTTGCACCATAAGCCCCCATTCCCTTAACTTCATCAGATATTGCCCTGTTAATAAGAATCTTTATATCCTCTTTATCTAATTCCTTTAATTCAAATATGGTAGACCTCGATATAAGTGCACTATTTACTTCAAAATATGGATTCTCTGTTGTAGCACCTATTAAAATAATTGTACCATCTTCGACAAATGGCAGCAAATAATCCTGCTGTCCTTTATTAAATCTGTGAATCTCATCCACAAACAAAATTGTACGTTTTCCATACATACCGAGACTATCCTTAGCTGCGTTCACTACTTCCTCCATGTCTTTCTTACCCGCAACCGTCGCATTAATCTGGCGGAATTCAGAATCAGAAGTATTAGCAATAACCTTTGCAAGTGTGGTCTTGCCAGTTCCCGGTGGCCCATAGAAGATGACCGAGCTTAACTTATCAGCCTTAATTGCTCTGTATAATAGCTTATTCTCACCAAGAATATGCTTCTGCCCTACCATTTCTTCAAGTTTCTCCGGTCTCATTCTTGAAGCAAGTGGTGATTCCTTACTCTTAGCATTATTTCTCATATATTCAAATAAATCCATTTTAATCTCCATTTCACATAAATCTCTAATAATTTTACCACTATTCCAGCTCTTTAACAATCATATTAAGTTTTATAAATTCTATTAAGTTTTTCTAAATTCTGTTGTTAGTGCATTTGTTTTATGGTAAAATAAAGTTTATTACGGAAAAAGGGGGTTTTCATTTGACTGAAAACAATTATTCAACAATTACACCGGAAATAACTAATCTTTCTAAGCTATGTTTGGATAATAGTTCAATTGACCCATCGTTATATGGTAAATATGATGTAAAACGTGGACTTAGAGATATTAACGGAAAAGGCGTACTTACTGGTTTAACAGAAATCGCAGAAGTTCGCTCGTATATCACAGTTGACAGCGAAATGATTCCTTGTGAGGGTAAGTTGTTTTACCGTGGTTTAGATATCGAAGATATCGTAAACGGTTTTGTTTCCGAGAAAAGATTCGGTTTTGAAGAAACCACATATTTATTATTATTTGGTAAGCTTCCAACAAAGGAAGAATTAGATTCATTTAATGCATTGCTTGGACATTATCGTTCATTGCCTACAAGTTTTGTACGAGACATAATCATGAAGGCACCAAGCCACGATATGATGAATACATTAGCAAGAAGTGTGCTTACTCTCTATTCATATGATGATGCTGCTGATGACATTTCAATTCCTAACGTCCTAAGGCAATGCTTACAACTCATAGCTTTATTTCCACAACTATCTGTTTATGGCTATCAGGCTTACAAGCATTATCACGATGGTCAGAGCTTATTCATTCATTCGCCTGATCCTAATCTGTCTACAGCAGAGAATATTCTTCATCTGTTAAGACCAGACAGCAAATATACTGAATTAGAAGCGCGTATCTTAGATATCGCATTAGTTATCCATGCCGACCATGGCGGTGGTAACAATTCTACTTTCACAACTCACGTAGTATCATCATCAGGAACTGATACATATTCAACAATTGCCGCATCTTTGGGTTCTCTTAAGGGTCCTAAACATGGTGGTGCAAATATCAAGGTTATCCAGATGTTTGACGACATGATGGAACATGTATCCGACTGGACAGACGAAGATGAGATAAAGGCTTATCTTTCTGACTTACTTAACAAGAAAGCATTTGATAAGGCCGGATTAATCTACGGCATGGGGCATGCTGTTTATTCTATATCAGACCCAAGAGCAAGAATCTTTAAAGGTTATGTTGAAAAGCTTTCTAAAGCAAAAGGGCTTGATAAAGAATTCGCATTATATTCAGCAGTAGAACGTCTTGCTCCTGAAGTAATTGCTAAGGAACGCCAGATTTATAAAGGTGTAAGCGCTAACGTTGACTTCTATAGTGGTTTTGTATATAGAATGTTAGGACTTCCTATGGAACTCTACACGCCTATATTTGCAATCGCAAGAATTTCAGGTTGGAGTGCTCACCGTATTGAGGAATTAATTAATGCCGGTAAAATCATTCGTCCTGCTTATAAGAATGTAGCAAAGCACATTGACTACGTTCCAATGTCTGACAGAGGCTAATTTTTTAAGAGGATAATATTGATACAATTATTTTCTGATGAATATATCAACAAAAGACTAACTGGTTAACTTTAGCCTGTTAGTCTTTTTAATATTTTCTTATCAATTTTCTTAGCAATTGTTTTACCAATACTTTTTACAGTTACTTTTATTTCACATTTTAATAGCAGTTTTTGTAAATTTCAAGCTGAATTATTTACAAACTATCTTCTCTGCTGTTAACTAATATTTCTATATCTTTCATCGTCTCATTAACCATGTCCTTAACCTGGTATCTGTCAATGAGCTTTATTATTGTATTCGACATATCGCTCAACTTTGATACATCTGATTCTTCCAATATTTCATTAAATTTTTCTTTAATCTTACCCGGCTCATCTATCCCTTCGAAATTCATCTTCACTCCAAGTTCCCCTAATACAATTCCCATACCTGCTGCCATTTCCACATTTCCGATAAATATATTAGGCGGATTAGTTGTGGTTTTCTTTTTAACAGCATCATAAATAATATTATAAATCATAGTGCATTACTCCTTTCTAATTTTCAATGTCACATCTACTGGCTATTATCATATCTTATATTATAAAACAGAATATAAATATTGGAGTAGTATGAAAACTCAAAATAATATTGCCATTATAGGCGGTGACACAAGGCAGAAATTCTTATATTATGAACTTAGGAATCAGGGATATAACATTTATCCATTTTATATTGAAGATGTTAATGATACACATTCTATCTCTGAACGCCTGCCACTATGTAATCTTATACTATTTCCTATTCCATTTTCCAAGGATAAAATAAATCTATATTCTAAAATTTCTACCCAGATAAATATAGACTATCTCCTTACACTTATCAATCCCTGCTCTGTAATATGCGGAGGCTGTTTCAATAACGATTTTATCAGTAAATGTAATAACCTAAACATTGTAACAAAGGATTTAATGGATATTCCATCTTTCGAGTTATATAATTCCATAGCAACAGCTGAGGGAACTGTTGCAGAAGCAATCTGCACAAGTCCGATAAATATCCATAAATCACATTCTCTTGTGTTAGGCTACGGTAAATGCGGTATGGCGCTCGCAGCAAGACTTAAATCATTAAATGCCATAACATACGTTGCCGCAAGAAATCCGGTTCAATTGTCTATGGCATACGAACAAGGGCACAATCCTATTCCACTAAATGAATTAACAAGACATATTAATAAATTCGACTTTATTTTCAATACCATACCATCTTTAATTCTTAATCGCAACATATTAAGTAATGCAAATACAGAAGCAACCATAATAGATATTGCCTCTAATCCGGGTGGTACCGACTTTGAAGCCTGTAAGCACTTCGGCATAACCGCCAGACTTTGTCTGTCACTTCCCGGCAAATATTCACCAAAAGCCTCGGCACAGATAATCAGCAGATGCATTGTCTCTATGCTGAATTAATATATAATAACTTGCTCAGAAATGGAGGTATAAAATGAAACTTGCAAATAAGACCGTAGGTTTTGCAATTACCGGCTCTTTTTGTACATTTGCCAAAATCAAAACCGAACTTATTCATCTGACCAGGGAAGGCGTAAACGTCATTCCTATTTTTTCATATAATGCTTATACAACTGACTGTCGTTTTGGTAAATCAAGCGACTTTGTTAAATTTGTCGAGGATACAACCCAGAACAAATCTGTTGTCACTATAGCCGAAGCCGAAAAATTCGGTCCAAACAAAATACTTGATATCCTTATAATTGCTCCTTGCACCGGAAACACACTTGCTAAACTTAATAACGGAATAACTGACACACCTGTTCTAATGGCTGCTAAAGGTCATCTACGAACAGGCAGACCTCTTGTCATCTCCTTATCTACTAACGATGCCCTCGGGATGAATTTTAAAAATGTCGGTTCACTGTTAAACTGTAAAAATATATATTTCGTTCCATTCGGTCAGGATAATTGTGTTGCAAAACCTAATTCAATGATTGCACACACAGAATTAATTATTCCTACCCTGGAAAATGCCTTAGATTCTAAACAGATACAACCGATATTAGTTTGAATTTATAAGATATAACAAATGCCGCTATAATCAGCGGCATACATATACATATTTATATTTCATTCTAGCTTTGTAAGAAATCCTTAATCTTCTTGCTTCTTACAGGATTACGAAGCTTTCTAAGGGCTTTCGCCTCAATCTGACGAATTCTTTCTCTTGTTACATTGAATTCCTTACCAACTTCTTCAAGTGTTCTTGGATGTCCGTCTTCTAGTCCAAATCTCAGAACAATAACCTGCCTCTCTCTTTCTTTCAGATCCATTAACAACTGGTCTATATGTTCTCTAAGCATAACTGCCTCTACATTTGCCTCAGGTGTTACCGTATTATTATCAGCCACGAAATCTCCTAAGTTAGAATCATCTTCTTCACCAATAGGTGTCTCTAATGAAGCCGGTTCTCTCGCTATCTGCATTATCTCTAACACTTTACTCTCTGTCATATCAAGAGCCTCTGCAAGTTCGGCTGCTGATGGCTCATAACCAAGTTCAAGAGTAAGTTTTCTCTGCATTTTAGACATTCTGTTAATAGTCTCAACCATATGAACAGGGACACGAATTGTTCTCGCCTGGTCTGCTAATGCACGAGTAACCGACTGGCGAATCCACCAAGTAGCATATGTACTTAGTTTAAATCCCTTATCATAATTGAATTTCTCTACGCCCTTAATAAGTCCAAGATTACCCTCCTGAACTAAATCCAGAAAACTCATTCCTCTTCCTGTATATCTCTTAGCAATACTTACTACAAGTCGTAAGTTTGCTTCA
Organism: Bovifimicola ammoniilytica; assembly: GCF_025567085.1. Lineage (NCBI taxonomy): Bacteria > Bacillati > Bacillota > Clostridia > Eubacteriales > Bovifimicola > Bovifimicola ammoniilytica. The sequence goes on from NZ_JAOQJN010000003.1 coordinate 270,347, forward strand.
ATTAATCTATCCTTAGCATGCTGGTCACCCTCAGCTTTTTTCTTGGCAAGACGCAATTCCTCTTCCGCACTAAGCAATGGAACTGTACCTATCTCTTTAAGATACATTCTTACAGGATCTTCAGTACCAACACCCTCTAATAAATCTATTGCGTCTAAATCTATATTCTCTTCTTCTTCAAGCTCTTCATCTGTAGGCTCAAGTAATAATGCATCTGGTTCAACAAGTTTACCATCTTTAGTAAACTCCGGTTCCATTTCCTCTGCCTGTGAGACCTCTATCTTATTATCTTCTAAATATTGATATACCATATCCATCTGATCGCCAGTTAACTTTGCATCTTTACAGAATTTGTTAATCACACCAAACTCTATTGTATTATTTTTTCCTTTTGCTTCTTCTACTAATTTTCTTAATTTACCTAAGAATTCTTCTTCAACCACCAAAATCGGTCCTTTCTCTTCATCTAATTACATTATCTCTTGTACGTTGCAACATTATACACAAAAAAATAGCTGATGTAAACCAGCTATTTTGAATTTTCTGAAATTTGTTAAAAAATATGATTTTTTGTCACTTTTATTCGAAAAAATCATCTATTTTTTTGAAATTCCAGACATAATCTTTATAGCTTTATTATAGTTAACTACTTTTACTCTCTTTGGCGAACCACCATATTCACCATCTAATACCCAAGGCACCTTTTCATCAGCATCAAAAATAATCTTAGATGCCTTAAATGAAATAACACTGTCTGTCTTGATGTCCATTCCTAATAGTGCGCCAAGAATAAGTTGTAAATCTAACGGACTCTTTGGTTGTTTAATCAACATAACTTCAAACATTCCATCATCTATTACAACATTTTTGCCTGTTATACCTTTAAAACCACCTACTGAAATAGAATTCGTAACCATTCCATACAAAAATTCTCCTTCAACATTGCCATTTTCATAACTTACGCTCATATGATATGTCCTAAGTGAAGTAAGTTTAGTAACAGCTTCTATAATATATGCCGGATGCCCTAATATATTCTTCATCTCTTGTGGTGTCATATATGAAACGTCTGTAAATGCACCAAAGGCTGCAATGTATACAAACTTCTTCTTACCAAATCCTCCGATATCAACCGATATCTGCATACCATTAACAGCAACTGATGCAGCTTCAATCATTGATTTAGGCAATCTTATACCTTGTGCAAAATCATTCGTGGAGCCTGCCGGTATATAACCTAAAACAGGTCTTTCCGGTAATTCCATAAGCCCACTTATAACCTCATTAAGTGTGCCATCACCACCACTACATACAATCATATCATATTGATATGCAAAATGTATTACTTTTTCCTTTGCATCAAGCCTCTGTTGTGTAGGATAAACTTCTACCTGATATCCATGCTTAACGAAACAGTCTACAATATCTGACAAATTTTCTTTAATCATACCCTTACCGGAATATGGATTATATATAAATAGTAAATTTTTCATTTTGATCCTCATTTCTGAACAATATATTTGCAAAATATAATTGTGTATCAAAAATTCTTTCTTCACTTTTTCGTTTCATTGTAACACATTTACGACAATTTTACCACACTTTCACGCAAAAAAGAAGAAGTCAGTACTGACTTCTTCTAAAAGTTTATTATTTGTTCGTTATTTCTTAAGATTAAGCATTAGCTTTTTTCTTAGAAGCAACATATGCAACTGCTGCTAATAAACCAAACATAACTACTGAAACTGCTACTGTATCGCCTGTCTTAGGTGCATTTGTATTTGAAGATGTACCTGTTCCTGCTGCATTGTTATCTGCTCCTGCTGCTGGAGTGCTTTCTGCTTTAATTGCTGATGTGTAGCTTTCTGGAGCTGTTGCTGAGTATTCTGCTTTTGTTCCATCATATGTTACATAAACATCAGTAACTGCACCACCAAATTTGTTAGCGATAGTTTTCTTGTTAAGTAATATGTTATCTGTCTGTGCCTTAGCATCTGTATCTGTTGTTTTAATACCAGAATTTCTGACTGCCTCTAAGTCAATTTCTCTTGTTGTATCATTTATTGTTGTATCACCAACGTAGTTGTTGAAGATTACTGCAATACCATCTGCTGTGTATGAATCAGTGAATGTAGCTGTGATTGTCTTCCAACCTGTAGCTTTGTCATCATCCATTTTAGCACCTGGCCAAACAATTTTATCACCTGTTTCTTCTTTAGTAATTACTGCACATTTATCCTTAGGTGATACGTTTGTGTCAAATGCGATACCCTGATAAATCCAAGCTCCTACTGTTTCCCAGTTAGCTCCATTCTGGAAATGAAATGTTACCTGCTGATCTGCAAATGCCATAACACTTGCTGACATTGTCATTGCTGCTGTTAATAAAACTGCAACTGCTTTTTTAAGTTTTCTCATTTTTTTCTTCTCCTTTTTTATTTCTTATTTTTGAACGAGCTAAGCCCGTTTCAATTATCGTAATTATATACCAGTTTATTTCATTTTGCAATACTTTATTGTTAATATTTTTAATTTTTTATTAATTTACTTTCTTTTTTTGTACATATTTCACACATAGCTATCATACTATGAAGATAATTATCATTCTGCCTATATCATACACTAATTTCATGGTGCTTTTTTACTCTATAGAAGATGTCTCATTCATATTTTAATACAGTATAGTTTTACTTATAAATGAATAAAGAATGTCGCTTGCGACATTCTCCGCCTGCGGCGGAGCGTTTTTTGCCTACCAGGACAATTTCAAGGAATTTTCCTGGTAACCAAAAAAAGGTCACTGCCTTTTAGCAATGACCTTTTATTATCTCTTAATATCTGTTAGTCAGAAATTAGTTCTTTTTCTTTTTAGAAAAAGCTACGATTGCACCGATTACTACAACTACTACAACTACGATAACTACGATAACTACTGGAGAAACACCATCTTTATCATCATCTTTTGTTTCTTTCTTTGATGTATCTGCTTTAGATTCATCTTTTGTTTCATCTTTCTTAGAATCATCTGTTGTTACAGTTTCATCTTTCTTATTATCGCCTGTGCTGTTAGCTGGTTCATATGTACCGCCTTCTTTTTCAACACATTCTTTAATAAATGCTTCATATGCTGCATCATCAAGTGCTACATCTGAATATCCATCAGCTTCGATAGCTGCCTTGTTAGGCTCTACAAAGTTAGATGAATCCTCGTCTTTTGAATGATATCTAACTACTGTAGGAAGTGCTTTCTGATTCTGGATAACTACTACAAAACCATTAGCTGGTTTAACATATACTTTATATTCGCCTGTCTCAAATGTACTTCTGAACTGTGACTGGTTGTCTGCCCAAGCTGCATCTGGATTACCAAGACACATCTGGAAGTTCCATGCAAAATCTACAGCATCCTTAACAACTTTGTATTCTTTATCACCAGCTACAACACAGTTACCTGTATATGTGTATACACCTTCCATACCGTCAACTGGTTTCATAATCTGATCTTCATTTGTTGGTACCCAACCTACTGTTTTGTCACCTTCATCTGTACATCCAAAGATGTGTGGATTACCCATGAATGAGTATGTTGAATCTTCGTCTGCAAATGCAGTAATTCCCATTGCAGCAATCATTGTTGCTGTTGCAACTACTGTTGCAATTTTCTTAATGATTTTTCTCATAATAAAAAATTCTCCTTTCAAATATCTGTTACATTTTCTTGTAACTTAGTTCTTAAACATTATATCTCAAAATAATTATATTTGCAATCTCTTTTAAACATTTTTTATACATTTCGTTTATTTTTTTTTTATAAACTGTGAATTATATACAAATAATGGCAAATATCATCTTGTTATTCTTAAATATTCCAACGTCCAAACCACGTTATGTCATTATGGAATAAAGAATGTCGCTTGTGACATTCTCCGCCTGGGCGGGTTGCTATAGCAACATTTTCTGTTTCGCCGCAGTGCGATCCTCGCGGAGCGTTTTTTACTTACCAGGACAATTTCAACGAAATTTCCTGGTAGGTAAAAAGGAAGTGCAACTTAATTGCACTTCCTCATAACTTTTAGATTAAATCATTCTAATTAATAGATTGTCCTATCTAATTAAGCTTCTTTCTTCTTTGCAACTACTGCAACTGTTGCAACTGCTACGAATAATACTACCATTAATGCTACTGGTGCAACATCACCTGTCTTTGTAGCCTGGTTAGCTGCTGTTGTAGCTGCTGCTGTTGTAGGAGCTGCTGTTGTAGGAGCTACTGTTGTAGGAGCTTCTGTTGTTGGCTCTTCTTCAGCTTTCTTTACATAATCTGTACCAGTTTTGATGTAGTTAGCTAAACCTTCAACATTTGCTTTGTATGTTCCATCAAATAAAGAATATGTTAATTTTGTGCTTGCTGCAACTTTAGTAAGATCAGCCTGTCTGTCTGCTGAAAGCTGAGCTTTAAAATCATCTACTTTCATAGCTGCAAGTTCATCTACTGTGTAGAATTTCTCATCACGATCGTTTGTTACCCAGCCAACTGTATAATCTACTGCCTTGCCTTCTGCATCTTCGATATAAGCTGTAGCAGTTCTTGTATCATAATAAAGTGTTACTTCTGTATCTGCTTCAAGATTATCAACTGCAATAGCTGATAAGCATGTAAATGAATCGTTTGCTTTGTAGTTAGGCTCGCCTAATAACATTCTTGACCATCCACCCTGTACATAAGCATCTCCATCTGAGTAGTTTCCTAAGATTGAGAATCTTCTCATATATTCGTTAGTATCTGCTCCTGTTTCATCCATTACTGGTGCTGGAAGAGTAAACTTGAATGAAACTACGCCTTCTCTGTCTGTTTTAGCAAGAACTGCATCTGGATTTTTTGCATCCCATCCTGTAGCATTACCTGCTAATAAGTAGATGTACTCACCATCATCAAGGTCTGTAATCTGCTTCTTTGTTGTAGTTGTACCATCCTCATTCTCTATTGTTACATCCTCAACTGTGTAACCAAAAGCTGTTGTGAAGGTTCCAAATACCATTGTTGCTGCTAACATTGTAGCTGCGATTTTCTTAATAGATTTTCTCATTTTAAATCCATCCCTTTCTATTTTTTTGTTTGTATTCTTTTGACACTACTGTCAATATCGACATTATAATATATTTCTTTCTGTCTTGCAAGCAATTTTGTAATTTTTTTCAAAAAAAATTAATAATTTATTTAAAATTTATGCACATTTACTTTAATATGCACAAGTTTCATTATATATACAACTCTTTTTATAAATTATTTACTTGTTTATGCATATCCCATATGTTAAAATACCCACTATGATTAGACATATTTAACAAAGTGTGAATCTAAATATAGACTAATAAAAATATGAAAGGACTTAACTGTAATGAGTGCAAATGACAATATTAATAATCCGGATAACAAACCAGATATAAACAGCTCAATTGATGACGAAGTTAAGAAAACCAGATTAGACAAGGATTCTGAAATCTACAATAAGAACCGTTCAGAAACTCTTAATAAGGAAGAATTCAATAAATTATCCCGTCGTGAGAAATTCCTATATTATAAGGAATATTATGTTCCATATATTCTTATTGTACTTGCAATCGTAGTTGCAATGACATATGTAGTGGTTTCCATACATAAAACCGACAAACAGAAAGAGTCTTTCTATTGTGGTATGATGACAGGTGTACAGTTTGACAAAGAAACGATGGATGAAATGCCAGATAAATTCACTGAGTATCTTAAGACCAAGACAGGCTATAAAGGATATATAAATGCTGACAGAACTTACTTCGAAGTATTCTATTCTACTTTCACTGATGATATCCGTTTAGATGGCTTCTTTGATAAGAATATGTTCGATATATTTATTACCCGTGAAGATACCTTTAAGAATTACATAGGTAATGGTACAATTAAGGACCTGTCAAAGGTTCTTCCAGATGATTTACTTAAGAAGGTTGAAGATAAGCTTGTATATGCAACCAAAGGTGATTCTTCTGAATCAATTCCTTATGGTATATTACTTGATGATATAGATTATAAGTTTTACGATGGTGCAGGGAATCCTGTCGATCCCCCAATTCTCTCTATTCCTATTAATACAACAAGATTAGAAGTTGCCATTCATTTTATAGAATTCTTGTTCCAGTAATTTTTTCTTTCAATAATTTTTTCAATCCAGCATACAAACAGACTTATTGCAGTTGCAATCAATGCTCCTGCAATAACATCTGATGGATAATGAACACCTACATATAATCTTGAAAATGATATTAAGAATGCAAGTGTTAGTGCAGGTATACCATATTTCTTTGGTAAATTTCTAAACATTATAATAGCCGCTACAAATGAACTTGCTGTATGACCTGACGGAAATGAATAATCTCTTTGTATTCCGACAAGTGAAGTAAGTCCGGCAATCATATCATAAGGCCTTGTTCTTGCTACAAGATTTTTCAAGATTATATTATTAATTATAAGCGACAACAATAATCCTGATATTACCATAATACCTGTTTTTCTTGTCTTCTTAGGTATCAGTAATCCCATAGCCATTATTACCCATATTGCACCACCATTTCCAAGTGACGTTATAAATATCATAATATGATTCAATATATCATTTCGCATATTGTTCTGAATCCACAATAATATGTTTTGTTCTGCAATCATTAAATGTTCTATCATAATAATCCTCATTTCCAGGCAACTTTCCACTTTTATATAAATACGGGATATTTTAATACAGATTATTTTCTTTTGCAACGTGATGTTTATTTCTTCCTATGTATATGAATCTCAGGCATCGCTACAGTATCATATGTAATATTATCATTTACATCATTACTGTTTTCTGATTCAGCCAGTTCTTCACATTCATCTTCTTTCTTCGCCACACTAGTTGTATGGATCTCAGGTACAGCAAGATAATTATAGTCCATCCTATACTTTTTCTTCTCTTTAATTTCCTTAATCTTGAAATATTTTTCTCTTTTCTTTCTTTTAAAAAACATCTTCACAACCTCCATTACAGAATATTAATAAATAATGTTATTACAAGACTGTTTATAAAATCTGCAAATAAACTGCCAATCAACGGAATTAACAGATAGGCCTTAACTGATGGTGCATATTTTTCACATAATACCTGCATATTAGCCATTGCATTAGGCGTAGCTCCCATTCCGAAGCCACAGGTTCCTGCTGCTAATATTGCCGCATCATAATCCCGGCCCATTATGTTAAACACTACATATCTGGCAAATACATATATCAACACTACCTGTATCATCAACAATACTACAAGTGGCAATGCCAGATCTGATAACTGCCAGAGTTTCAATGTAATCATCGCAATACCCAGGAATAATGACAGACTTATACCACCCACATCATTAATTTCGCCCATGTGTATATTGAATTTTCCTGTATATTCATCAATATTTCTTATAAGTGCTGCAGCAATCATGGCCCCAATGTATACTGGAAATGTCATACCGGTAAGTGTCAGAAGTTTTGAAAATATCGTACCTATACCTACTGCAATAATTAACTGGAATACTGCTATCGCGTACATATTGGTATGTCTTTCATGCTTTTTCTCATCTTCAACTAAAAGGCTGTCATCTTCCGGTACAACTGTTGACAAGAGATTTTTCTTTTCAATAAGTTTTCTTCCAATAGGACCTCCGATAAGACTTCCTGCCACAAGTCCAAACGTGGCTGCTGCCGTACAAATCGTTGTTGCTCCCGATATATTAAAATCTTCTAAAACTGGTCCAAATGCACCTGCTGTTCCGTGTCCACCGACCATAGGTATGGAACCTGTACACATTCCTATTAATTTATTAAGTCCTAACAGAGAGGCAACACCAACTGCTAAAAAGTTCTGTGCAAATATCAGAACTACCACCAATAATACAAATACTATTAATGATTTTCCCCCTTTTTTTAAGACCTTAAGATTGGCTTGAAAGCCAACCGAAGTAAAGAAAAATACCATACACACTTCTCTTAACGTATCATCAAAATCAAACTCTGCTATCCCTGTCACATAACATACGCAAGTAAAAATTGCAAAAATAAGTCCACCGACAACTGGTGCCGGAACACAGAATTTTTCCAAAAAATTTATTTTCATTTTCAAAAATTGACCTAGCATCAGAACAACTACTGCAATAGCCAGAGTCTGATACATATCTAAATGTATAATCATTATTTTCCTCATTTCCGAATAATTTACTATGATGCAATATTTAAAAATTATTGATTATTTTCAACATCTATTCCATTCTTTTTATAATATTTTGCCGCACCTTTATGAAATTTAATCGTAATTCCCTGCGTCACGATATCTTGTGTCAGCTCTAAATCTGTCATACTATTAAATTGTAGTTCTTTACCATGTTCAAACAGGCACTTTGTTATCTTATAGACGATATCTTCATCTAATTTATCACTTGCAAGAAGAACTGACTCTACACCAATAGTCTGTATATCCTTAGTCTGACCCTCATAAGTATTAGCAGGTATATTATATTCCATAATGAAATCATATGTTGATGTAATTTTTTCCATCTGATTATCGTCTATACTTAACAAACGTATCTTACTTCTGCCTGCAAGTTCATCAATAATTTCTGTTTTAATACCTGCCGTACAGAATAATGCATCTATTTCACCATTTTCCAACTTATTTACGGCTGTTTTATAATCATAATTCTTCATTTCAACAAGTGTATCATTATATCCATACGCCTGTAATATCTGCTTTGCATTTCTTTCTGTTCCTGATTCATATTCTCCAATACTTACCTTTCTACCTTGTAAATCATCAATAGATAAAATATCCGAATCATTCATCACGACAATCTGGCATGCTTCAGTATAAAGTCCTGCTATTGCTGAATATCCTTTATAAGTACTATCTATAAATTCTCCTGTCCCATTATATGCATCATCAATTAAATCCGCCTGCGCAATTCCAAGTTCGATATAATTCTTAGAGAGTAACCTAAGGTTTGCTGCAGAACCTGCAGTTTCTTTTACCTTAACCTTTAAATTTTCTTCCGATGATATCTTATTAGAAAATTCTCTTCCAAAAGAATAGTACATACCACCCTCTCCCGCCGTTCCAATTCTTATATCATATTTTTTCATACCACAGCCGCCAAACGATATCATTATTGTAAATGATATGGCAACTGCAAGTATGGTACTTAGAATCTTTATTCTCATAAACTTTACTCCTTTTCATAGTGTCGTATGTTTTTACTATGTCATTATAACTTCATCAAGCGACAGTTTTCGATTCCTGCATCCCAGAATTTCTCTACCGGAATATTCTTCACCTGACATAAAATACTTGAATTCATGGCTCCATGTCCGACTATAAGTATATCTCTCCCCTCTGCCAGCTGAGGCTTTACTACTTTTTCCAGGAAATCACCAGTTCTTGCATATAACTGTTCAAGACTTTCACCGCCTTCTACTCCTTTATAATTAGCAGGATCTTTAAATAATACTCTCACCGGACAATTCAGGTCTCTTATACAATTTGCTGTCCCTTCATATATTCCGAAACTCATCTCCTTTAACCTGTCATCAGGTATTATATCTATATTTCTGCCCTCAAGAAATATCTTAGCTGTCTCTCTTGCCCTTACAAGTGGCGAACAATAACATATGTCAAAATTGATATCCTTATATTTTTCCCTTGCCTCCCTTGCCATCTCTCTTCCCTCGTCATTTAACGGAATATCGGTACGACCCTGCAGCTTATGAAGTTCATTCCAATCTGTTTTTCCATGTCTCATAATATATAACATATAATTTTCTCCATTTTTTCTATAAAATCTGTTATTAGTTATCTTATAACAATCTTGTATTTTAGTAAACGTCTGATTACAGACCATAGACATTATTTACCCTAAAGGACTAAAGAATGTCGCTTGCGACATTCT